>DESI01000062.1 GCA_002361235.1 Porphyromonadaceae bacterium UBA3318
CCACTTTGAAAGGAAGGGACTCAGCAATGAGTCCCTTTTTTTATGTCCCTTTTTCTTTGTTGCTTTTTCTTGATGTCAGGAAAAATTCGTAAATTTGTAGTTCGGAAAGTTTGTGCCGAAATATGAGTGAGATATACGGAAAAGATATAAACAAAGAGAATAACCTGGTGCCGGCTGCAGAGGTGCAGCAGGCTAAGCAGCGTTTCCAGATAATAGGCAATTCCACGGCATTGCTTAATGCCATATCGCGCGCCATACGCGTGGCTCCAGTAGACCTGTCCGTACTCGTGACAGGCGAGAGCGGCGCGGGCAAGGAATTCTTCCCGAAGATTATCCATCAGTTCGGTGCCCGCAAGCATAAGAATTACATAGCCGTGAATTGCGGTGCGATACCTGAAGGTACAATCGACTCGGAACTGTTCGGCCATGAAAAGGGCGCCTTTACGGGTGCCATAACGGCCCGTAAGGGATATTTCGAGGAGGCCGATGGGGGAACGATATTTCTCGATGAAATCGCGGAATTGCCGATGACAACTCAGGCTCGTCTGCTGCGTGTGCTTGAGACCGGGGAGTTCCTGAAAGTTGGTTCGTCGACGGTGCAGCGGGCCGATGTACGTGTGGTGGCCGCTACGAACGTGAATCTAATCGAGGCCGTGCGTCAGGGCAAGTTCCGCGAGGATCTATACTATCGTCTCTCCACAATAATAATTCCCGTGCCGAACCTGCATGACCGGGGCGACGACGTGTGCCTGTTGGCGCGTAAGTTCGCTTCCGATTTCAGCCACAAATACCGCACGGAACCCATCACGTTCGGTGAGGATGCCATGCGTCTGATGCAGCTGTATCGTTGGCCGGGCAATGTAAGACAGCTCAAGAACGTTATAGAACAGTTGGCATTGTTCCATAGCGGCGATGAAATAGACCGCCTTACACTCGGAGAGTATGTACATTCCGATAAGGAATCTCTTCCGGCGCCTCGTCAGAGCGATGCCGGCGAGCGCGAGAAGATGCTGCTGCAACTGGTGATGGCGCTGCGTGACGAAACGAACATGCTGAAGGACCGTCTGGACGCCCTGGAACGCAACCGTGGCGAATTCCGTTATGCCAGCGAAGAACAGACTGTCTCGCCGGTGCCTCAGAATGTGAGCAAGGTGACAACGCTGGCAAAGTACCCTGACATCAACCTGCTGGACCTTGGAGCCGACCCGTTGGCGGATACCGAGAAGGCAACCATTCAGGCTGCGCTGCAAAGCAACAACGGAAATAAGAAGAAGACAGCCGACGATCTGAACATATCGTTGCGCACGCTGTACCGCAAATTACACGATTACAACATAGAATGAGAATTTACGGCAAGATAAGGAAAGTGCTGATGCTGACCGTGGCGGTGTTACCGCTGCTGCTGGCAGGCAGCTGCATACCCCGATACACGCTGAACGGATCGTCGATCAACTACGATATCTACAAGACGGTAAACGTAAGTGATTTCCCGATACGCGCGGCATTGGTGTATCCGCCGTTGCAACAGACTTTCGAGAACGAGCTGCTGGACTACATCACGCATAACACCCGGTTGCAGACCACCGACGGCAGCTCCGACCTGGAATTGCGCGGCGAGATAACCGGCTATACGTTGTCGCCGCAGGCAGTGGGTGCGGACGCATACGCCACCGAGACGCGCCTCACCATAACGGTGCATGTGGTGTATACCGACAACAAGAACCCGGCCAACAACATAGACCAGAATTTCTCGGCCTATCGGCAGTTCTCGTCGTCGCTGATGCTGACCGACGTTCAGGACGACCTGTGCCAGCAAATAAGCGAGGAATTGGTGACACTGATATTCAACGCGACGTTCGGAAACTGGTGATGGGACAGGCTGCGCCTGAGGCGCAGAACAGAACGGCTCCGCGCATCGGGCATGACGAAACGGGCTGCTTGAGATGGAGAAGTTGAAGAGGGAAAGAGGAAAGAGGGAAAGAGGGAAAGAGGAAAAGAGGGAAAGAGGAAAGAGGGAAAGAGGAAAGTAGGGTGATGTGGAAGTAAAATAAAAGAGGGAGAAAAATAAATATGGAGAAGGGGCAGGAAGAAGCGATGTTCAGGAAATATCCCTATTACATATATCCGGCGATTCAGGCGTTGCCTGAATCGCGCGGCGAGGAACGCCAGCGCCTGTTGCGGCGCATAGCAGCCGGCGTGGGGCCGATGGAATCGCTGCGCACATTGGTGGGTATAGATCCCGAAGAGTTCCGTGATTTTTACGGTGAATACGAGAAACCGGACCTGACGACCGAAGATACAATCGACGAATTCATCGAAAAATTCGGGGGTAAGAACGCGCCGTCGCCGGAAGTGCCCGAGGAGGTTCCGATCGAGGCGCCTGCGGTGGATTACGCCTCGCAGCTTCTGCAGATGGAGGAGGCTCCGATGCCTGACGACGACACCGCGTCGCTGCTTGATTCATTCCTCAAACCCGAACATGCTCCCAAACCCAAACCGATAGAGAATCCCGCCGAACCCGTGATAGGGGAACAGGCCCTGGTGAAAATCATGGTCAAAAACGGCAACTATCAGAAAGCTTTGGAAATAATTACGGAGCTTAATTTGAAAAATCCAAAAAAAAGTGTTTACTTTGCAGACCAAATGCGTTTTTTGCAGAAATTGATACGTGTCAAGGGCAGCACCGACGGCACCGGTAAACAATAACGGCAGGAACATACCTATACGGAAAACAAGAAATATTTCAACCGATTATGTACATATTTTTTAGCATCCTTATTGTAATAGCATCGTTGCTGTTGATAGGAGTAGTATTGATTCAGAAGTCCAAGGGAGGCGGTCTGGCTCAGGATTATTCGAGCGGAAACCAGTACCTTGGCTATCGTAAGACCACAGACTTCATCGAGAAGGCCACGTGGGGTCTTGCAATCTTCATTTGCGTGATGTCTATTTTCGCATCGTTCGTGGTTAAGACACCCGTAAACGTATCGAAGATTCAGACAGCAGCCCCGACTCCCAACGCCGCAGCACCCGCACCTGTGAACCAGGTACCGGCCGCCAAGCCCGCCGCAGCACCTGCTCCCGCAGCCGCTCCTGCCGAGGCTCCCGCAAAGTAATCAGGGCAACGAAATAGTGGCCCGGCCCCACAACAGTTTGTTGCGGAGTATCTCCGAGAAGTGACTGTCGGGGCGACGCATAATATTTACTACGACATCTGCACGTGTGATCTTCACCTGAGGGTCACACGTTTTTCCTTGTGTGCAGCATGACATGGTGAACTGCCGGCCGTCGATCGAGACGCGATAGTTGTTGGCTTTGGAGAACACGGCGGCCGAAATTTCGGAATCGCCGCGCACCACGAGCGGCCGCATGGTGAGCGAATGCGGGGCGATGGGCGACAGGACCATGGCGCGCAGCGTAGGGTCGAGTATCGGACCGCCTACCGAGAGGTTGTAGGCAGTGGAGCCGGTAGGCGTGGCCACAATCAGACCGTCGGCCAGGTAGTCGGCCAGGTAATGGCCGTCGATCCAGGTGCGGACGTTCAGCATGGAGGAGGTGTCGCTTTTCATGAACGCCACTTCATTGAGGGCGTAAGGCCAGAAATCGTCGGGCATGCCGGGACACTCGATGTGCAGCAGCATACGCGGCTCGACGGTCACGACCGGATCGAGAATCACCTTGATCAGTTCGTCGGTCTCGTCAAGCGAATAGCTTGCCAGGAAACCGAGGTGGCCGGTGTTGATGCCCAGGATAGGCACCTGCGAGCGTCCCACCCACTGCGCGGCGCGCAGGAACGTGCCGTCGCCGCCGATGCTGATGACGCGGTCGATGTCGGCACTCGCGAAGTCGTGGAGTATGATCCAGTTCTGCGGGATGTCGTTTTTCAGCAGATAGTCCGAGAAATGACCGGACATATATATATCGATGCCGTTCTGTTGGAGCAGCTTCAGGAATTCCGCTATTTGCGGCAGAAAGGCGTTCTGTCGTGAATTTCCGTATATCGCTATTTTCATGGTAGACTACAGTTATAAATAACGGCCATGCGGGACTGTGCCCGGCATGGCCCGGTTCGTTCAGACATCCATCAGGGCCTTGAGGCCGAGTAGACGTTCGATGGTTACGGTCGATTCGACATAATTTCCGGCGCATACGTCGGTGACGTCGTATCCGTACCGTTCCAGATTGTGTACCACAGGCGTGGGATCGGAGCAACGCACGCGCAGCGTGACGTTGATCATGCCGTGGTCGCGCGGCGTCGAGAGGAGGTCCACCAAGTGGACATCGGCATCCTCCACGGCGTGGGCCAGACGTGAGGCACTGTAATCGGCGGGAGCGCATTCCACGGTCACGAGGCTACAGTCGTCGCGCAACGCAATCATGCGCTGCATGGACTCCAGCATGGAGCAGGGATCGCTGTGGCCGGAAACCGGCTCGCCCAACTCTCCGGCAACCGGGGATATCGCTTCTTTCGCTTTCATTTTATCGTTCAATATTGTTACTTGTGTTTCTTTTTGCTAATTTTGCAGTTGAAACAATCGGTTTAGAGGGATTTGCGTCAACTGTCAGGACGTGATTATTATAATATAACGTCTTAATATCAGGGAAAGATACAAATTCCATGCCGAAATGTGGAAATATTCATGCCCAAAAGTGGCGATGGAGGGATAAAAATGACAAAATTAAGCGTAAACATCAACAAGATAGCCACATTGCGCAACGCACGCGGCGAGAACCGGCCCGATGTGCTCCGGTTCGCATTGGATCTGGAGAAGGCCGGCGCCCAGGGCATCACGGTGCATCCGCGGCCCGACGAGCGGCACATCACGCGCAATGATGTAACGGTGCTGAAGGACAGTATCAGCACGGAGTTCAATATCGAGGGCTATCCCGATGCCCGATATATGGAGATAGTGCGCGATGCGCATCCCACGCAGGCCACACTGGTGCCCGATTCACCCACACAGCTCACCAGCAACGCCGGCTGGGACGTGGTGAACAACAAGGCACTGCTTCGCGGCATAGTGGGCGAGCTGAAGGGTCAGGGCGTGCGCGTGTCCATCTTCGTAGACCCGGACGAGCGTCAGGTTGAAGCCGCCCACGAAGTCGGAGCAGACCGCGTGGAACTGTACACCAAGCCGTATGCAGACGGCTACGACTCCGACCGCGAGGCGGCTGTGGCACCATACGTCAGGGCGTCTCAGCGCGCAGCCGAACTCGGCCTGGGCGTAAACGCAGGACACGACCTCGATTCACATAACCTCCGCTTCCTGGCCGAAAGACTGCCCCGTCTGGACGAGGTGAGCATAGGCCACGCCCTGATATGCGAGATGCTGTATATGGGGATGCAGCGCACCGTAGACACGTACCTGGAGCAGTTGGTGACCGGTGATAAGTGATGAGGTGTCGGACAATCGCTGAAAGAAAGATATTAAAGAATAGATAATTAAGATAAAGCATAAATAATGAAGACGTTGTCATTCTGGTCGCTGATAATGGACGGCGGCTATATCATGATTCCGCTGGCAGTGCTGCTGCTTGTGGTGGTGTATGTGTTCACCGAGCGGTGCATAGTCATAAATCGTGCGGCAAAGCAGGATAAGTCGTTCATGGACCGTATCCGCGACTATGTGCATGACGGCGACATAGAATCGGCGCAGAACCTGTGCAAAAAGAGCGGCACGCCCTATTCGCGACTCATAGCCAAGGGCCTGTCGCGTATCGGCCGACCGATGAACGACATCCTCGTGGCCATAGAGAACACCGGCAACATCGAGGTGGCCAATCTCGGCAAGGGACTTCCCTGGCTGTCCACGACGGCGGCCGGCGCGCCGATGCTCGGATTCCTCGGCACCGTGGTCGGAATGATCCAGGCCTTCTTCTCGCTGGCCAGCGCCGGCACGTCGGCCAACATCACCGTGCTCTCGTCCGGCATATACCAGGCTCTGGTCACTACGGTAGCGGGTCTTGTGGTCGGCATCATCGCCATGTTCGCCTACAACTACCTGACGGCGCGCATCAACAGCGTGATGAACCGCCTGGAGAACAACACCATGGAATTTATGGACATCCTTAACGAACCGGCGGTCTGATGGCACTCAAAAGAAATTTTCAGCCTCTGGACACCTTCTCGATGTCGTCGATGACGGATGTGATATTTCTGTTGCTCATATTCTTTATGGTGACGAGTACCATCATCTTTCCCGGCGCCATCGACGTGAATCTGCCGCAGAGTTCGGAACAGACCAGCCTCAAGCCGCAGACGGAGGTATATATCGACGCCGAGAACAAGCTGTATGTGGTGGCTGACCGCAACGATTCGACCGGAATCCTGTCCGTACCCAAGGGGGTGAACCTCGCCGGGCTCGAGAACGAGCTTGCCGTGATACATCAGCAGGACTCCACGCGCGCCATCGCGCTTTATGCCGATTCCACCGTAAATTACGCGCGAGTAGTCGACGTGCTTGACATAGCTGCACGCCGCAATCTGCGCATGGTATTGTCCACATCGGCCAGGGAGGTGCGCCCATGACGGAACGTCAGAAAAAGGATTCGCTGATAGCGGCGCTGATCACCTTGCTGTTCATGGGGCTGACGGTGCTGATGCTGTTCACGTGCGGGCTTCAGTTCGACGGCAGGGAGCTGGCGGACGCCGCCACGCCCGAAATTGCGCTTGTGCCTGACGAGGACGAACAGCTGATCGAGCCGGAACTGCTGCGCGACCTTGGCGAACCCGACGCCGTAAACCATGACGCCCCGGCTCCGGCCGTGAAGGGCGAACCCAAGCCGGCCGAGGAAGACAACGTCCGAAAGGTGGAGCCGGGCAAGAACCCCAAGCCGGCACCCCCGGAACCCAAGAAGGTAGACAGCCGCAAGCCGTCGGAGGTGAAATCGACCACACCGAGCGTAACCGACGAGGAACGTAAGGCAGTGACCTCAAAGATGGCCAAAGGCTTCGAGGGTAAGAACGGCGTGAAGAATGGCAAGAGCGGCACATCGGGAGCCGGCGGCGTAGGCACCGGCATCAGCGGCGTGGCCTCCGGCCGCGTGTTCAAGGGTTGTCCCAAGCCCCGCGTCACATTGCGCCATAAAGTTACAGTGGTAGTGAACGTGACCATAGATGCGGAAGGCAATGTGACCTCGGCCCGCGCCAAGGGAGGCGCCCCCGCCGACATTCGCCGTGCCTGCGAGACCGCGGCACGTAGCGCCAGATGGTCGTCCAAACCCGATGCTCCGGTGACAAACGGCACCATAACGTTCACCATAACTCCGGTGTGACATGGGGAGGGCGTGGCACGTGTGGCTCCATCCCAAGCGGACTGTAGCTGAGCTTGAGGAACTCGAGGATTCGCTGTGTGACGAAGCACAGTGCCAGGCCGACCTCAGGAGGGAAATGGAAGCGCTTCAGGCAGACATCGCAGCGGAGCGCGAGGCACACGAAGCGCTCAAGACGGAGTATGCCGATATGTCGGAACGGCGCGACAAACTCGACGCCACCGTGATGGAACTGACGCGCACATTGATGGACACGCGCATCAAGCTCGACGATGCCAGGAAGGAACTGGCAGTCTCTGCTCGGAAAATCGAGGACCAGCAGCAGGAACTTGCTGAACGGATCAAGGACCTGGAGGACTTCAAGGAAATCGAGAAGCGGATGCCTGAATTCGAGCGGGCCTTAGGTCAAGCCGAAGAAATGAAGCGACGTTACGAAGACCGGATTGCTAAGTTACGCGCCCGCGTTACGGAATTGCAGAAGGAACGGGAGGCGCGCCACAGTCAGGAAAACGACGATAACTGGCTTGAATCGCTGCCTGTGTAAAATCTACATTGATATAAGTAAAAAGGACGCCCGACCGGGCGTCCTTTTTACTTATTCTGATTTGTGAATCAATCGGTAATGGTGCCGAACAGTGTGGCCGAGGTGGCGTCGCTGATCCTGACGCGGACCAGGTCGCCGGGGTTAACGCCCTCGCGGGGAAACACCACCATCTTGTTCTGCGACGAACGACCGCAATATTCCTCCGGATTGCGCTTGGAGGGGCCTTCAACCAGGACTTCAAAAATCTTGCCGATGTCGCGGCGGTTGGATTCAAGCGACAGTTCGTTCTGCAAGGCTATCATGCGGTTCAGACGGTCGATCTTCACTTCCTCAGGCACATTGTCGGGCATGGTGCGCTGGGCCAGCGTGCCGGGACGTTCGGAATACTTGAACATGAAGGCGGAATCGAATTCCACCTCGCGCATCAGCGACAAAGTCTGCTGAAAATCTTCCTCGGTTTCATCGAAAAATCCGGTAAACATATCGGTGGAAATTCCGGCGTCGGGCAGGATGGTCTTGATGGCGTTGATACGGTCCAGGTACCACTCGCGGGTGTACTTGCGGTTCATGTTCTTGAGCACCGCGTTAGAGCCTGACTGCACTGGGAGGTGTATATGCCGGGCCAGATTGGGGTACCCGGCTATGACGTGCAGGGTCTCGTCGCTCATGTCCTTGGGGTGCGATGTGGTGAAGCGGATGCGCATGTCGGGCGCGGCCTCGGCCACCATGCGGAGCAGGTCGGGGAATGTAGTGACCGTGCCGTCCGCAGCCTGGAACTTATACGAGTTTACGTTCTGGCCTAACAGTGTCGCCTCCTTGTAACCACGGGCGCGCAGGTCGGCGAGTTCGGCGAGGATGCTCTGCGGATCTCGGCTGCGTTCGCGGCCACGTGTGTAAGGCACGATGCAGTACGAGCAGAAATTATTGCAGCCTCTCATTATAGAGATGAATCCCGAAATGCCACGGCCCAGGCGTTTGGGGATTACGTTGCGGTAAGTCTCCGTTTCGGAGAGGGTGACGTTGATGGCCGGGTGTCCCGTCTCGGCCGCGACGATAAGGTCGGGCAGCTCAAGGTAGGCGTCGGGACCCGCCACCAGGTCGACTCCGTGATGGTCTATCAGTTCCTGCTTCATGCGCTCGGCCATGCAGCCCACGACTCCTATTATGATGTTGCGGCCCGACTTGCGGCGCAAGGCGTTGTAATGGGCCAGCCGCGAATGAATCTTCTGCTCGGCGTTGTCGCGGATGCTGCACGTGTTCAGAATCACGGCCGCGGCCTCCTCCTCGTTGTCCGTCGGCTCATAACCCACGGTCTGCAGCATGGCCGCTATCACCTCGGAGTCAGCCACATTCATCTGGCATCCGTATGTCTCGATGTGTACTTTTTTGGCTTTATTATCTTCAGGCAAAAAAAATGTCTCCATTTTTTATTGATTTATTGCATAAAATGACTAAATTTGTGCAAGAATCGAGAGATAAGGAAAAATTTCTCGATTTGCAGTGCAAATTTCAGAATTTGCACTGCAAAAATAGTGAAAATATGATTCATTTCATAAAGTTAACCAACTAATACTGCGAAAAGACCAGCAAAGGAGCCATAAAGGTTCCGGAGCATAAAGAAACGACACCCAAGATGAGCATTCCCTTTATTACAGCCGAAGAAGCGGCCAGTTACATCAAGAACGGTGATAATGTAGGCTTTTCGGGCTTTACAGCCTCGGGAACACCTAAAGTAGTGACAGTAGCCCTTGCGGAGCGCGCCAAGCAGCTGCACGAGCAGGGCGAGGAGTTCAAGATCAACGTCTTCACGGGCGCATCGACCAACGACCATGTGGACGGCGAGCTGGCCCGCGCCAACGCCATCAACCTCCGCATCCCGTATCAGAGCCACAAGGACTCGCGTGCCGGTATCAACTGCGGCGACATACAGTACTTCGACTCGCATCTGAGCCATGTGTCGCAGGATCTGCGCTACGGCTTCTACGGCGACCTTGACGTTGCCATCATCGAGGCTACGGAGATGAGCCCCAACGGCGACGTCATCCTCGGCGCCGGTCTTGGCATGAGCCCCACGGTGGCCATGATGGCCAAGAAGATCATCATCGAATATTCCAGCTATTATCACAATTCATTCCGCGGATTCCACGACAACTATGTGCCGTTGGATCCTCCTTACCGTCGCGAGATACCCATCTACAAGCCGTCGGACCGCATCGGCGACACAGTGCTGCACATCGACCCGAAGAAGATAGTGGGCGTTGTGCCCAGCAACGCTTCGGAAAGCATCAAGCCCTTCACCGCTCCCGACGAGCTGACACAGCGCATCGGCGACAACATCTGTAACTTCCTGGTTCATGAGCTTCGCGCCGGCAAGCTGCCGAAGGAGTTCCTGCCGATCCAGTCGGGTGTGGGCAACGTGGCCAACGCCGTGCTGTACGGTCTGGGCGAGAATCCCGAGATTCCGGAATTCCAGATGTACACCGAGGTGATCCAGGACGCCGTCATGACGCTGATGGAGGAGGGCAAGTGTAAGTTCGCCTCCACGTGCGCGCTGACCTTCAGCGACGACGCCATGCTGCACTTCATGGACAACATCGACTTCTTCCGCGACAAGATCGTGATGCGTCCGGGCGAGATCTCCAACTCGCCGGAGGTGGTGCGCCGACTGGGCCTTATCGCCATGAACACCGCCCTGGAGGCCGACATCTTCGGCAACGTCAACTCCACGCACGTGCTCGGCACCAAGATGATGAACGGTATCGGCGGATCGGCCGACTTCAGCCGCAACGCATATCTGTCCATCTTCAGCTGTCCTTCGATCCAGAAGGGAGGAATGATCTCCACCCTCGTGCCGATGGTTTCGCACCTGGACCACTCGGAGCATTCCGTCAAGATTCTCGCCACCGAGCAGGGTGTGGCCGATCTGCGCGGCAAGGGCCCGATCCAGCGTGCCCAGACCATCATCGAGAACTGCGTGCATCCCGACTACAAGCAGCTGATGTGGGACTATCTGAAACTGAGCAAGAACGGTCACACGCCGCACAATCTTGGCGCAGCCTTCGCGTTCCACCGCGCCTTCGCCGAGACCGGCGACATGCGCAACGCGAAGTTCTGATACATAATTAAGAATATGATTGCTGTCCGATAAAACTCAGATAATGCAATAAAAAAATTAGGGTCGACTCCTGCAAATGGAATCGACCCTATTTTTTTATTGCTTTAAAAAGTTTTATCGGACAGCAATAATAAAATTTTAAGACTTGACAGGCAGGAATGCGAAAACGACCGCGGCTATGAGGCAGAGGAAGGCCGCGAGATGGTTCCAGTGGAACTTCTGACCCTGGAACAGGAACATGGCGATGACGGTGAATACGGTCAGCGTGATTACCTCCTGGATAATCTTAAGCTGGAACAGGCTGAACGGACCGCCGTTTCCATCGAATCCGATGCGGTTGGCCGGAATCATGAAGCAGTATTCGGCCAGGGCGATGCCCCATGAGAACAGGATGACGGCATACAGGGGCCAGTTGCCCGACACGCCGGCCTGCTGGAGGCGCAGATGGCCGTACCAGGCCAGGGTCATGAAGATGTTGGATACAATCAGCAGCAGGATTGTGACTACTATCAGTTTCATATCAAGTTTCGGTAACATTGTATGTATTTCTTTACTATCAGTTTGGCGATGTGGACATCGCCACTCCAGTCATAGCTGGTTACGTCGGCGACTGGAATGACGACGTCCACGTCGGCAGGATAATGGCAATGTGGACATCGCCATTAAATTTTGATGTAGATGCGTTTGCGGTAGAGGGGATAGGACACGGCAGCCACGAACAGGCAGAGCGACACCGAATAGCAGGCGGACGCCATGTATGGATCGTGGATTATAGAGAGGTAAGCGCCGTAGATCGCATCGCCCGCGCCGGTCGAGCCGAGGACTGCACTCAGGGCTTCGGCCAGGACGTACAGAAACAGCGGGTTGACTCCGAACCATTCGAAGAACCGAAACCCGGTATGGTACCCCTTCTTGTCGATGAAATATGAGAGAGTGGCGAGCAATGCGGCTGCGATGCCGCAGCAGACCACGGTATAGCTGGGCGACCAGATGCTCTTGTTGAGCGGGAAGGGTATGGATATCAGCAGGCCTCCGATAATCATGGTGGTGCCGAACACATAGAGCCACAGCAGTTTGGAGTCGAGACTGCGTTTCTGCTTAAGCACGTATCCGCAGCAGAAGCCGATGATGGTGTGGGCCACGGCCGGGACAGTGGACAGTATGCCTTCGGGGTCTACGGGACGGCGTGTATACAGGAAATCGGGCGACAGTAGGAACCTGTCGACAACCGCATTGACATTCGAGGTGTCATTGTTGTATCCGTGGAACTCAATCAGCAACGCACCGTAAACGAGGAGCAAGACTGCGGATATTACGGCCATCTGCCTGAGTGACAGCCAGAGAGCTAACAGCGACACGATGCAGTAACAGAGCGCGATGCGCGTCAGCACTCCGGTGAGGCGCAGATGCCCGAAATCAAGCCACGCCCCGTCGTAACATACATTGTCGAACCAGTGCAACGCCCAGCATATCAGCAGAATCACCGCCGTGCGCCTGAATATCTTGCCGAACAGAGGCCCCGACGGCCTGAACTGACTCTTGGACAGCGACAGATAGGTGGTGACACCCATTATGAACAGGAAGAACGGGAACACGAGGTCGCAGAGTGTCAGGCCGTTCCAGTCGCTGTGCTGCAGCTGCGCGTAGCTTTCCGGTCCCCCGGCGTTGTTCACCACTATCATCAATGCGATGGTAAGGCCGCGCATCACGTCCAAGGACGCTATACGCCCGCCCGACGACTTGGCCTTTGCTGTCGTTGTATCCGATTTTTTCATGAGTCAGTTAGAAATTCTTCTCAAAGTTCGTAATAATTTTTTAAATTTGCATTATAAACTACCTAAAATCCATGAAACCAGCCCCGATATTTCTGAAATTCAGAATCGTCGCGTGTGTTTTTGTAAGCCTGATAAGTGTTGGCAATGCGTTGAGCCAAAGTCTGTTGAATTATGTCGATACGCGCGTTGGCAGCGCGTATACCGAGACAAAGACGGCGGGCAAGTTCGGCAAAGGCTCGGAGGAACAAGGCCAGACCGTTCCGGCCGCAGGCGTGCCGCACGGCATGAATATGTGGACGCCTCAGACCCGCGACACCGAGTAGAAATGCGTGGCGCCATATTATTATGCCGACGAGGGGATGCAGGCCGAGGTCATGGTACTGTCACGAGCCGGCATGTTCAGATTCACATACGATAAAGCCGGGGTCGGGTATATTGTGGTGTATCCCAATTCCGACGAGGGGGAGGCGACAGTGGAGTATGATCCGGCGAAACGTGAGATCAGGGCTTCTACCCGGTGGCACCGTCTACGCCATATTATTACATAGGCGTTCCGGCTTTCGATTCAATCACTCTTGATGCAGGGGGCAAGCTGCTGAATATCCGAAGGAAGGGTGCGGACGGAGCGGTCTGCACAAAGATAACGTATGACGGAAAACCTCTGAATGACTTCAGGTTAAGCCACGAACAGCGGATTAGCGGCGGGACTCTGCAGTTTGAATGATCCGGCGGACATCGTCGATCGTGCCGTTGAACGGTCCTTTGGCCGCTAACTTGATGGTACACATGGCGGCGGCGAAACTGCCGGCCTCACGGTATGACGCGCCTTTCTGCCTCATGTAGAGGTATCCGGCCATATACGTGTCGCCGCAGCCCGTGGCGTCGATAACCTCAGTGGGAGGATAAGCCGGAATTTCGTGGAATGTGCCGCCGGCATAGATGAGCGAGCCGCGGTCGCCTAAGGTCAGCAACACTTCCTTCACGCCCCATTCGGCCAACTGTCGTGCCGCCTCGTGCGGATCGGACAGCCCGGTAAGGACTTCCATCTCTGTCTCGTTGGCTTTGAGGATGTCGATGTGAGGCAGAGCCTCAAGTTTGTCGGCATAATCCACGTGCACCACGTTTTCGCCCCGCACCTCGCGCAGATAGCCCTGCACGTCGACCGACACGCGGCCGCGCTGCGACAGATACCTGATCACGTCCAGGCTGAAATCGTCGGCCAACAAGGTGCCTAAGTGATATACATCGGCGCGCACATCCTTCAGATTCCCGGACAGGAACGGGTCGGCTTTGGCCAGTACGCGCTGGGTGCGGTGGTTCACATCCTCGCCATACTTGTTTTCGAAATATACCGACTGCCGGCTTGGAATCAGCATCACGTCCAGACCGTCGGCACGCAGCTCGTCAACCACATGCTCGTCGTCCGGACCTACGGATGTGACCAGCCGGAACCCGTCATGGTCGAAGCTGCGCAGAGCCTTGGCGAAATAGTAGGCCGTTCCGCCCGGCATGTGGGCCGTGAACTTCGGCGTGATTATCTTGTCGTGGGTGATGTGGCCCAGACAGCAAAGGGTAAAGGATTTGGAAGATATATTGGATTCGTTTATAGACATGATGTTATTCGGAAACTAAACTGGTCTTGGCCGGTTTTGCCATACATTCGCGGGCGGCGTAAACCAGCACGAACGCGTAACCGGCGGCCGGGATCAGGAACGAGGAGGAGATGGACACGGAATCGGCCACGAGACCCATCAGGAATGTACCCACGGCGCCCCCGATGGGGGTCATCATGCAGAACGACGAGGCAATCTTTACGTCGTCGCCGGCTTCGGCGATGGTGATGGCGAAGATGGTGGGGAACATGATGGCCTCGAAGGCATAGCATACGAACACCGCCGCCCTGGAGACGGCCCCGAGGTCCAGGGCCACCGTGCATGCGCCAAGCACAGTCATTACGGCGCAGAACAGCAGCACCTTTTCGGCCGCGATTTTGCTCATGACGAAGCTCCCTATCACACGCGCCGCCATAAAGAGTGCAAGGGCGCCGAACGACAGTATCCGCGCGGCCACGGCGGGGGTGAGCCATCCGTCACAGGTGGCATAGTTGATGAAAAGGGAGTTGATGGATATTTCGGCAATCTCGTAGCAGAACAGCGCCAGAATGCCGAGACGGAATCCGCGGCGGCTCCAGAGAGCGCGCACCGACCGGCCCAACGTGCGCGAAGTTCCTGATACGGAATCCGGAGCATCGTCAGTCTTGATTTCGGGCAGGTCCGCGCGTGAAAAGAATACGGCGGCTATAAGCACCACGATGCCGAGGACGGTATAGGGCGTGGCCACGCTTGAGTTCGGGTCGGAAAATAGGAATCCGCCTACGAGAGCCGGGGCCACAATGCAGCCCAGGCCATTGAACGACTGGGCCAGGTTCAGACGGCTGGCGGCAGTCTCCCTGGCACCCAGTTCGGCGGCGTATGGATTGGCGGCAGTCTCCAGCATCGCCAGGCCGCATCCTATGATGAACAGGGCCGTTAAAAACAGCGGGAACGACATGACGGCCGCACCGGGTATGAACATCAGCGCGCCGACACCGAAGCATATCAAGCCCGTCACCACACCCCGGCGGTAGCCGCGTCGTGTAATCATTATTCCGGCGGGAATAGCCATCAGAAAGTAACCTAAGTAGGTCACTGTCTGTATCATGGTGGACCGGGTGATGGATATGGAGAGTTCGGACTGGAAATGCTTGTTGAGGACGTCAAGGATGGCGCGTGCGAAGCCCCACAGGAAGAATAGGGTGGTGATGAGGGCGAACGGCAGCGCGTAACGCCTGCTGATTAACTTGGCTCTCATGATGTCATTCCGGGTTTTGAACCGCATCCGTCGATTCCGGTTTGCGGACCACGCCTTTGGATTTCAGGCCGTTGATGGCGATGGTGAGCGGAGTCGGGAACTCCACTACGCGCAGATAATCCGATTCGTGTACGGCCGGCATACTGTCGAATGCCTCCATGTCGATGTATCCGTTGCCGGCCGACGGGTCGATGGTGAAGTATCCGGTGCCGAACGACGTCAGGTTCTGGAAGAAGTGCGTACCCTGGCTCGGCTCGATGCGGAAGGAGGGGAGGGCGCATTCCACTATGAGGCGCGCGCCCGCTATCTGCGGCCACTTCACGGGGATGCCTAATGACGGGTCGGAAGTGCCCCAGCGTCCGGGCCCTATCAATATATACGGCAGGTCGCGGTCGGACAGTTCCTTGTTGATTGCCGCCACCTCGTCGGCGATGTCGTTGGTGCGCAGTGAATTGAACGCCGACTGCTTGACATACACCACGTGTTTTACGTTTTCCATGATGCCGTGGCCCAATGCCGCGTCGCTGCGCAGCAGAAGCTGGTCGTCGGGAACCGATATGATGGAATTGTCCAGCATCTCCTTGCGGTCGACGATGGGACGGATCTGCAGCCAGTAGACGGTGCCGATACGCCCCTGACGGTCGGGCGTCGGGTTGATGTTGCCGGCGAACTCTATCTCCACGGGGCGCCCCATCTCGTAGGCTCCGGTGCTGAGCATGAACGAGCAGATGGGAGCCAGGGGGAACTTGTCGTGTTTCAGTATGTTGGCGAAGGTCAGCACCTTGCGGCCGGGACCGCGGTCGGTGTCGCGAAGGTATCCGTCATGAAAATCGTAGGTGGATACCATATATTTCAGCGCGCCGGCCTTGAAGGCGTCGTTGACGGGAATCTTCGATATGTTGAAATTGTTGTCGGTAGTGAAATCCGACGGATTTACCTTGCCGGGATGAAGGCCATAGAGGAAAGTCTGCGTGTCGCGCAGGGCGTTTTCAAGCGTCGACGTGGCCATGACATGGTCGGGATGAGCCGGCGACACGCGCAGGGCCTTGCCACCCTCCACGATGTATTCGCCAAGACCCGCGGCCAGTTCCACCACGCCCTCTTCGCTCTTTTCGGCGCCGACAGGATAATAGTTCAGGCTCCGGCCCACGCCCGAGAAGTTGGGATAATAGAAGCCGTCGTGGTCGTTGCCGGCCACTTCCTGCAGTATCACGGCCATCTTCTCCTGGTCGATGACGTTGCTGGTGGCGTTCATGTATGCCTTGCTGTCGGCATAGAACACGGAGGCATACACCGCCTTGACGGCCGAGCATAGCATGTTGAGCCGGGCTTCGGTGTCCTCCAGGTATGGAATCATGTATGTGGAGTAGATCCCGGCGAACGGCTGGTAATGCGAGTCCTCGAGCAGCGACGAGCTTCGCACGGCGATGGGGCGGTGAACCACGTCGAAGAAAGCTCCTAAGTCCGCCTTGATCGATTCGGGCAGCGATGCCTTCATGAACGTGTCGAGTATTTCCTGGTCGGAGGCGTCGGAGAGGGCCGTGTCGTACAGGGCGTTGCTCTCCATGAACTCATCGAAGATGCCGGTGCATATCACCAGCGTATGCGGAATGGTGATCTGCACGCCGTCGAAGTTCTCGCACACGGGATGCCGCTTTATGATCTGGTCGATGAATGCCAGACCGCGCCCCTTGCCTCCCATCGAGCCCTGGCCGATGCGGGCGAAGTTGCTGTAATCGTCATAGTTGTTGCGGTCGAACTCGGCCACGACGCCACGGTTCTTCATGCGGCGGTAGCGCACGATGCACTCGAACACCAATTTGCGTACCATCGGCGCGTCCTCGATGTCGGTGAACACGTGGGTCTTCAGCGCCTCGGCTATGGGGAAGAGGGCGCGCGAATAGAGCCAGCGGCTTATGAAGTTCTGCTGACAATAATACAGCAGCAGGTCGGATGGAATCTCGAAAATGCCGTTCTGCAGGTCCTTGAGTTTGCGAATGCGCATCATCTCGCGCCCTTCGCCTCCGTAACGCACTATGAAGTCTCCGAAACCGAAATTTGCGAGCACGGCCTGACGCAGTTTCTGCGGCAGGGTCTTGCTGTTTTTGTCGAGGAATGTATATCCGGCGGCCTCGGCCTCCCGGCGGTTCTCGGCCTCCTGGCTTTCCATTATGACCGGCACGTATGGATTGTCGCGATGCAGGAATTCGGCGAGTTTCATGCCCGCCTGCGGGTCTTTCTCACCGTTGACGGGGAATCGGGCGTCGGTGACGAGGCCCATGATGTGGTCGCCGTATTTTTCGATCAGCGCGGTTGCCTCCTCGTAGTCGCGAGCCAGCAGCACCTTGCTGCGGCCGCGCATACGCAGCGACGCCTCGTGGCTGTTCAGGGCCTCGGTGCTGTTCTCCTTGCTCTGTACCAGCAGGAACCTGAACAGGTACGGCAGGATGGAGCTGTAGAAGCGTATGGAGTCCTCGACCAGAAGGATGGCCTGCACGCCCACCTCGAGGATGTCGTGCTCGGCGTTCATCTTGTCCTCTATCAGCTTGATGATGGCCAGTATCAGGTCGACGTTGCCGAGCCACGAGAATACATAGTCCACGCCGCGCAGGTCCTCGTTGGCGATGCGGCGGCGTACCTCCTTGCTGAATGGCGTCAGCACCACGAAGGGGATGGCGGGATACATCCGGTCGATTACGACGGCCTCGCGGAAAGTCTCGCTGATGTCCACGCCCGGCATGGCTATGATCATGTCGTAGGGCTTGTCGGCGAGTTCTCGCCGGGCCTCCTCGTAATTGGCCACTACCGTGAAGCGTGGCGGCGACGACAGGTTGAGCGATATGTACTCGTTGTAGACCTGCTCCTCGATGCGGCCGTCCTCCTCCAGTCCGAAGGCATCGTAAGGCGTGGCCACAAGCAGGACGTTGAAGATGCGTTTCTGCATTAAAGTCTGAAAAGCCGTATCTTTCAGATACAGCTTTCCCAACATAGTATCGTCCACCTGTTTCATGCCGTCGGTGTAAGGAATCAGTCCTCTTTCCGGCTTTCGAGGAAAGCGGCGAGGGCATCGGGCATGGAGCGGTGCATGGGCGAAGGCGCGGCGATGTCGGCCTTGAGACCGGCATCCTCTATGGCCTGGATGGTCTTGGGACCGAACCCGCCTATCGCTATATTGTCCTTCTCCTGGTTGAAGTCGGGGAAATTCTTCTTCAGCGCGTCGATACCGCTGGGCGAGAAGAATATCATCAGGTCATAGTCGGTGTCCTCGCCCGGCTGGAAGTCGTTGCTCACCGTGCGGAACATCACCGTCTTGGTCACGTCCAGCTTGTGGTCCTCCAGGATGGAGGAATCCTCGCTGTGCACGTCGGCCACGGGGAACAGGAACTTCTCCTTCTTATTCTTGTCCATGGCGGCAAGCAGCTGGTCGTCGCGCAGCTTGCCTGTGGCACCGAACGAAATCTTGCGCTTGCGGTACACGATGTACTTCTGCAGATAGAGGGCTATGGCCTCGGTGGTGCAGAAATAGCGCATGGTGTCGGGCACCTTGAACCTTGATTCCTCGGCGAGGCGGAAATAATTGTCGATTGCAGTGCGCGAGGTGAAGATTACAGCTGTGTAATCGGCCAGGTTGATTTTTGACTGGCGGAATTCCTTGGCCGTAAGGCCTTCGGTCTTTATAAAGGGTCGGAACACCACGTCGACGCCGTATTTTGTGGCAATATCGAAGTAGGGCGATTTATCACCGGCAGGACGGGGTTGGGACACCAGAATCTTCTTTATTTTCATAGCCAAATAGAACAAACCTCGAGGGTCAAAACGTATGTGAGGAGCAGCGGTACAATTTCTAAACTGCAAAGGTAGTACAAAAAAAGCAACAAAGATGCAAAACCGCTGAAAAAAATGCGAAATCCTTTAAAAATGAACAATATTTTGCCCAAAAACAACACGGAAGCGGCGCAAATGAGCAGAATCGGTGTCCATTGCGGCCACACCAGTACCATGAGCGCGAGAGGGAAGAACGCCACCGCCTCGAGAGCGTTTGCGGCGGCCGCTCCGCGCACCCACGAGCCGGTCAGGCCCGGGTCGGTGAATACGTTTCCGACCACCCAGTATGCCAGGAGCATCACGGCGTTGTAGGCCGCGCACATTCCGGCGCAGACGGCGATGCCTAAGGCCGGATCGTCCGTAATCGAGAAACTGAAATACGGGACGCCCGGAGCGAGCAACCGTACGGACTCCCACAGCAGCACGCCGGCCGAGGCGCACCACACGATGTTCATCAGCACTAAGAACGACGTCTCGCGCGCGGTCTCGTCAAACACGTTGTGGCGTTCGCGCGTGTCGAGCAGGTCGTTCAGGGTGGCGCCCCAGCAGCGGGAATTGTTGTGCAGGCGGAATCCGATCATGCAGAACAGCAGCGCCAGGGTCAGATACACCCACGACAGGTTGTCGGGCCGTGCCTGCGGGGCCGGCGCCACGGGTTCGGGAGCCTGCAGCACGATGCCGTCCCGGGTCTGACCGGCCGGTATGCTGTCGGGTCCGAAACCCGGTAACCAGGGAGGTGTAACCGTCATAATCACAGCCATTGTTGTTGCTTATACCACTCAATTGCCTTGGCTACGCCCTCCTGAAGCGAGGTGGAGGCCGTAAAGCCGAACTCGCGCGTGGCCTTGTCGGTCGACACGGTCCAGTTGCGCTGCTTCATGATGCGGTATTTGTCGCTGTTCAGCGTGGAGGGCTTGTCTCGGGCCACGCCTATCTTCTCGGCCACGGCGCAGACGCCGCGCACCGCCCACAGGGGCATGCGCATCGGCATCACGAACCGCTTGCCCATCTCATGCATGGCGATGTGCCGGAATTCCTTCTGCGAGTATGCCCGTGGCTCGGATATGTTGTAGACAGATTCCGTCGGGGCGTTCTCCAGCGCCAAGAACACGGCGCGTGCCAGGTCCTCCACATAGATGAACGTCAGCAACTGGCGCCGGTAACCTACCGAAAAATCGAATCCTTTGGCCAGCGACTTGAACATCAGGTAATAGTCCATGTCGCGCGGGCCGTAGATGCCTGTCGGACGGAATATGATGTATGGCAACCCCTCGGACTGAAGCCATATCTCCGCCTTGAGCTTAGAGGCGCCGTAGCGTGTGTCGGGACGCGGAATCATTTCCTCGTTGAAGGGGGTGTAATGCTTCTCGTCGCCTTTGCCCATGGCTGACAGACTGCTGATGTACAGGAATTTGTCGGGCACCATGCCGGTGCGCTTCAGCGCGTTGGTGAAGTCGCGCAGGTATGTGTAGTTGATGCGCGAGAAGTCGGCGTATGTCTTTACCTTGGTGGCGCCCAGGTTATAGACTATATAGTCCCACTTACCTTCGGGCATGGCCTGACGCAGGGATTCGTCGAGTGTTTCCGGCTTGTCGTAGTCGAACACCGCGAACTTGATGTCGATGTCGCTGAGATACCGGCGTGACGTCGACTTGCGTACGCCGGCCCATACCTGATAGCCCCGGCGCAGCGCCTCGGTCACCAGGAAGCCGCCGACAAAGCCGCCGGCACCCACTATCAGCACTTTCTTAGCTTCGCCGGCCGGTACGGGAACATTGGTCTCTGCTGTATCCATTATAGGGTAAGTTGGTTTGGGTCAATACAATTGTGCGGTTCAAAGAAGCCGGAACTCATATCCCTGTTCCAGAAGCCATTCCAAAGCCTGGGGCAAAGCCTCCTGCAGCCTGGGCCAGCTTTTGAGCGAGTCGTGGAACACGATGACGGAGCCGTCGCGTGCGAACCGCTTCACGTTGCGCACCACGTCCTGAGGCCGGAGCCATTTGGAATAGTCGCGGGTGACGAGGTCGAACATCACTACGCGGAACTGCTCGTGCAGCGCCCATGTCTGGCGCGGGCGGAGCCATCCGTGCGGCGGGCGGAACAGGTCGCTGTCTATGTACTGCCGGGCCTCGGCCACATCGCGCAGGTAGCTGCGGCGTGTCAGCCGGAATCCGCTGACATGGTGCATGGTGTGGTTGCCTATGCGGTGTCCGCGGCGCACCACTTCCTCGTAGACCTCTGGATGCTTGCGCACGTTGTCGCCCACCATGAAGAAGGTGGCCTTGATGCCGTATCGGTCCAGCATGTCGAGCACCCAGGGTGTGACCTCGGGGATGGGTCCGTCGTCGAAGGTGAGGTACACCGCGTGCTGGTGCCCCGGTTCATGTCGCCGGAACAGTCCGCCGGGGACCGTGAGCCGGAAGCATATCGGGGGGCGTTCTATCAGCATGGTCTGTGAATCAGGTCGTAGGGTCAGCGGTCAGGTTGCTGTCAGGGGTGATTGCGGTTATACTCCTCGAACACACGCTTGCTGCGGGCCATGTCCACTTTCTGAATGTCGGGGTTGGCTTCGATGCTTTCGCGCGGCACGCCCATCTGGACATACTGTTCGATCGCACCATAGAATATGGAGTCGAGGTCGCGCGAATCCTGCGGCGCGGCGGCATAACCCTCGGGCGAGAGGCCCTGTATGCCGGCCACGATGCGGGCCACTTCGGCCAGCTCGGCCACATAGTCGTCTACCGAAGCCGAGCCATCGGCATCTGCCGATTCGTAGCCGCCGGCTCCGTAGACCTGATCGTAGTATTGCTTCAGCATGTCGGCGGTGTAGCCGGTGGACTTCAGCAGATCGTCAACCCACTTCATGTCGCCGCCGTATTGCTTGTACAGCTCGATGAAACGGTAATACTGATAGGGCATCAGCCTGGATTCGGGCGTCAGCGAGGCGTTGCCGAATTTTACCGCAATCATGGCGCTGTAACGCAGGTACTGGGCCATGCGGGTCATCTGGTTGCGGAGCATGTCGAGTGCGCGCTTGGTGAGCTGGGGATTCTTCATCTTCTCGCCGAGTGTGCCGTATATCTCGGGCATGGTCAGTGCCAACGTGACGTTATAGGGCGACGTGCTCTCAGGCAGGTTATTCTCTATCATGTCGGCCACCTTGAGGGCCTCGGGATATTTGCCTTCCTCGATGAGCTGCAATGCCACATCCATCATCGACGTGCGGGTGGAAATCAGCATACGGCGTGCGGTCTCGTCGAAGTATGGCGCCTTGTCCTTGGCGTCGGCGCCGCCCCAGCGGTATTTCTTGGTCACCACGTCGTATGCCCTGTCTGTGCGTGCCGGGAGACCGGGCTGCAGCGTGGGCACGAGCTGGTGGGTCATGCCGGTGGAGACGAGGTAATCGGAAAGGCCGAGGTGATATTCATTGCCGACGGTTGAGCACCAGTAAATGGGACGCGACCATCCGTCTGCGGCGTTTGTGGCGATGATGTCGAGCATCATTAGCTCGCCCAGGCTGATGTAGCCCTTGCCGCGCACGGCGTCGGCTTTGCCCAGGTCTATCACGATTTCGTTCACTATCCTGGACGAATCGGCTGGAGCCACGAGGCCACGGGCCACGACGGCCTTCTTGTCGACAGGTATCGTCACCACCGAGCTTGGGAGCGACGGATAGCCGTAGTCGGGATCGGCCTGCGGGTTGGCGTACAGATTCTTGAGGCTCTGCAGCAGGTCGGCGGGAGCCGTCTCGCGACCGGGCACGGTCACGTCGAACTTGCCGTAGGCGTAATCGGAGGGCTGTGCCGTGAAGTGAACCGGCTTGGCCGTATAGCTCTGCTGGCGCATCTGGTTGGCGTACCAGTCAGAGGCAAGGTAGCTGAGGTTGATTATCTTCACATCGGGACGCACGCCCTCCACCTCCTGGGCGTACCATAGCGGGAAGGTGTCGTTGTCGCCGTTGCAGAACACGATGGCGTTCGGCTCGAGGCTTTCAAGATAGTTTATGGCGAAGTCGCGGGCTGCGTATCGTCCGCTGCGGTCGTGGTCGTCCCATGTCTGCGACACCATCTGCAACGGTATCACGAGGCCGATGACGCAGGCCGCGAGGGCCGGATACAACTCGCTGTTCTTATCTTTCTTTTTGTCGGCGTGCATGACTTTGCGCAGAATGCTCCACAGCGCGGCCACACCCATGCCGATCCAGATGGCGAAGGCGTAGAAGCTGCCGGCGAATGCGTAGTCACGCTCGCGCGGCTGCATCGGCGGCTGGTTCAGGTAGAGCACGATGGCGATGCCGGTCATGAAGAACAGGAAGAACACCACCCAGAACTGCTCGATGCCCCTGCGGTCGGAGAATGCCTGCCACAGCAAGCCGATCAGACCCAACAGCAACGGCAGCATGTAGTAGACGTTATGTCCCTTGTTGTTCCTGCCCAGGTCGTCGGGAAGCAGGTTCTGGTCGCCGAGACGATGGTTGTCCCAGGCAGGAATACCCGTGATCCAGTTGCCGGCGTCAAGCTCGCCCTGCTGGTTGAGCACGTCGTTCTGACGGCCGGCGAAGTTCCACATAAAGTAACGCCAGTACATGTGGTTGAGCTGGTAGTTCAGGAAGTATTCGAAGTTCTGCCCGTATGTGGGGCGGTATGCCACGCGGCCGGGATACTGCACGAATCCGGTGACGGGGTTGATGTATGGCTGTCCCTGATAGTCAGGCTCCGGTATCAGCTCGCCCGACTCGCGGTCGATGGCGTGCAGTTCCTTGAGGTTTGATGATGTGGTGTCCAGTGTCACCCAGTTGGGATAGTAGGCGCGGTGCATGCGGCTGTAGATGCGCGGGAACAGCATGTTAAGCTCCGGGTTCATCTTGTATTCCCCCTTATAGTCGCGTTTCACGTAATAGTCGCCGCCACGCTGTGCCAGGGCTTGGTTGTCGGCCTGTTCGCCGGTGTTGAGGAATCCTTCCGGCGACTGGGGCACTGCGTCCTTGACGCCCTTGGCGTACATGGGCTTCCCTTTCTCAACGATCTGGCGGAAGTCGTACATGTTGATGAGCAGGGGCTTGCCGTCCTGGTCGTATTGCAGTGTGTCGATGTACGAGCCGGTGGCCTCGCGCATGGTGCCGGAGTAGAGCGTTTCGCCGTAGAGCAGCGGATTCTCGCCGTATTGCTCACGGTTCAGGTACGAGGCCAGGTCGAACACGTTGTCCGGCGAGTTCTGGTTCATCGGGGTGTCGGCCGTGGAGCGTATCAGTATCAGCGCATAGCTGGAATAGCCTACGAATATGACGGCCATCGACCACATTATCACGTTGAGCACGCGGACGTTAAGCGGGCGGAAGTACGGCAGCCAGAGGAATGCGGCGAGGCACAGCGTCAGTATGATGCCTAACCACCAGCCGGAGCCCATGAAGAATGTGCCTGTGCAGATCACTGCGAGCAGGAACGACAGCTTCAGCATGTCGGGCGAGTTCTGACGACGCAGTTCCATAAGGGCCCAGATGAACAGGCCGGCCATTATGATGACGTAAGTCAGGGCACCGCTGTTGAAGCTCATGCCGATGCCGTTGACGAACAGAAGTTCAAGCTGCTGGGCCATCTTGATGAAGCCGGGCACCATTCCGAACAGCACCACGCCAACGATGACGAAGCTGACGAGCAGCGCAATAAGTGCGCGCGTCGCGCTGATGTCCTTCCAGCGGCGGAACACGTAGACCAGCACTATGGCCGGGATGCACAGCAGGTTGAGCAGGTGCACGGCCACGCTGACGCCGATGATGTATGCTATGAGTATCAGATAACGGTCGGAACGGGGCTGGTCGGCATGGTCTTCCCATTTGAGTATCAGCCAGAACACCAGCGCGGTGCAGAACGAGGAGAAGGCGTATACCTCGCCCTCGACGGCCGAGAACCAGAATGTGTCGGACCATGTGTAGGCCAATGCGCCCACGACGCCCGAGCCCATGATGACCAGATACTTGGCCAGGCTGATTTCGTGCGAGTCGTGGTCGTTGACGATGAGGCGGCGCACCAGGTGGGTGATGGTCCAGAACAGCAGCAGGATGGTCAGGGCCGAGAGCAGACCGCTCATGGCGTTCACCATGACCGAAACGGACTGAGCGTCAGGCGCGAAGTTCGAGAAGAAACGCGCCGTAAGCATGAAGATGGGGTTGCCCGGCGGGTGACCGATTTCCAGCTTGTCGGCCTGGATTATGAACTCTCCGCAGTCCCAGTAGCTTGCGGTAGGCTCCAGGGTCAGCCAATATGTGGCGAGAGCGATGATGAATACCGCCCATCCCGTGATATTGTTGACCAGCTTGTACTTGCTTGTTATCATTGTATACTTGCTTGCAAATAAACAATCAGGGTGTGTCAGTCGAAACTGTTCTGCCTAAACTGTTTCTAATCCCGATTACCGAACTGATTCAGCAGTAAATCAATTCAATTTGCAAAATTACCAAATATTCGGCATATCCACAAAAAATAAAGATTTTTGGACATAAAATGACATAAAATAAGGAGTCCGGCGCTGTGTCCGGACTCTTTTGGTGCGTGAATGTAAGCTTAAAATCAAAACCTACACTTGTTACTTATCACTCTGACTTATGACTTAGTCACTCTGACTTGAGACTTGTTACTTTGCTTCGAAGGCGAAGACGATGGTGCGGTCGTAGGACCGGGCGGGGGCGAGGGCCTGCGAGGGGAAGCCGGGCTTGTTGGGAGCGTCGGGGAATCCCTGCATCTCGATGGCTACGCCGTCATAGTCCTCGTAGCTGCGGCCGCTCTTG
This sequence comes from Porphyromonadaceae bacterium UBA3318, assembly GCA_002361235.1. GTDB lineage: Bacteria > Bacteroidota > Bacteroidia > Bacteroidales > Muribaculaceae > Lepagella. The sequence goes on from DESI01000062.1 coordinate 26,166, forward strand.
TTCCTTGGCGAGCCGGCCAGCCAGTTGCCGGTGTAGATCTGCACGCCGGGCTGGTCGGAGCTGACGCGCAGCGTGCGGCCCGATCTGTCGGACTTCAGCACCACGGCGTCCTCTATCATCTTGCCCGGCTCCCAGCCGCGGATCACCCAGCAGTGGTCGTAGCCTTTGCCTATGTGCAGCGGCTCGTAGTCGGCCTTCAGGTCCCGGCCTATCTTCTTGAATGCCTTGAAGTCCATCGGCGTGCTGTCCACGGTAGCGAATTCGCCGGTGGGAATCTGGGTGTCGTCGGTGGGTAGGAACGTATCGGCCTCGATCAGCATCTCCTGCTCGCCCACGAAGCCGGCATCGGCACCGTCCAGGTTCCAGTATGCGTGGTTGGTCATGTTGATGACGGTGTCGCGGTCGGATGTGGCGTGGAACTTAAGCGTCAGCACGTTGTCGTCGCTCCAGGTGTATGTGGCGGTGAGGTCCAGGTTGCCGGGATAATTCTCCTCGCCGTCCTTGGCATGGTACGAGAACTCGATGCCGTCGGGCAGTTCGCGGGCCTGCCATATCTGATTCTGGAATCCTTCGGGACCGCCGTGCAGAGCATTGGGACCGTTGTTGATGGCCAGCTGATACGGCGTGCCGTCAACCTCGAGGTGTCCCTTGGCGATACGGTTGGCGTAACGGCCGGGGCACTTGCCCAGACAGGGACCGTCGGCGATGTAGTCGGCCGGGTCGGCGTATGCTAAGGCAACCTCGCCGAGCTTGCCGTCCTTGTCAGGCACGGCTACGCCGGCGATGCCGGCGCCAAGGGTGGAAAGCTCCACCCAGGCTCCGGATTCGTTCTCAAGCCTATATACCGTTATCTCTCCTTTGGCCGAGGGATACTTCTTGCTTGTTATCTTCATTGCCGTGGAATATTACTCTACCTTGCGGGCGCCGTCGCTGATGACCACGTCGTAGATCTTGGGTTCGTGGCCGTAAGCCTCGTTGAAGCGCTTCTTGGCCTCCTTGATGAAGTTGTCGTGCAGCGCGTTGGGCACCAGGTTGATGGTGCAGCCGCCGAAGCCACCGCCCATGATGCGCGAACCGGTCACGCCCATTTCCTTGGCAACGTCGTTGAGGAAGTCCAGCTCCTCGCAGCTTACCTCATAGTCCTTGGAGAGACCTGCGTGAGTCTCGTACATCTTCTGTCCGACAGTCTCGTAGTCACCCTTCTCCAGAGCCTCGCAGACAGCCAGGACGCGGTCTTTCTCCTCGATGACGAACTTGGCGCGGAAATAGTCCTCGGCCGTGATCTCGCTCTTGACGCCGTTCAGGTCCTCCATGGTGGCGTCGCGCAGGGTTTCGAGGCCCAGCTGCCTGGCCACGCGCTCGCAGCTTTCGCGGCGCTTGTTGTAGGGGGAATCCTTCAGCTCGTGCTTCACGCGCGAGTCAACCAGCACCAGCTGATACTCCTTGGGGTTGAAGGGGAAATATTCATACTCCATCGAGCGGCAGTCGAGGCGCATCAGGTTGCCCTCGCGGCCGAATACGCTGGCGAACTGGTCCATGATGCCGCAGTTCACGCCGCAGTAGTTGTGCTCGGTGCTCTGGCCGATGCGGGCCAGGTCGAACTTGCTGATGGAGTTGTCGTTGAACATGTCGTTCATGGCGAAAGCGAAGCAGCTTTCCAGAGCGGCCGACGAGCTGAGACCTGCGCCAAGAGGCACGTTGCCTGCGAACACGGCGTCGAAGCACTCGACGCGACCGCCGCGCTTCAGCACCTCGCGGGCCACGCCGAACACGTAGCGTGCCCAGCTCTCCTTCGGAGCGTCCTCCTCCTTGAGTCCGAACTCGGTATACTCGTCCAGGTCCATGGAATATACGCGGCACTTCTCCAGTCCGTTGGGACGAAGCTCGGCCATGATGCCCTTGTCGATGGCGCCCGGGAACACGAAGCCGCCGTTATAGTCGGTGTGCTCGCCGATCAGGTTGATACGTCCTGCGGATGCGTACACTGTGCCATCCACGCCAAAGCGATCCTGGAACGCCTTGGAAATCTTTTCTTTCATTTCCTCCATGGGATTAGTCTTTTAATGTTATGATGTTAGTTAGTAATTATACTGTTTATTTCACTGGGATTGTGATGGATGCGGGCTTCAGCCCCTTGGCCGTGACCTTGAGGGTTACGCTGCCGGGCTTGTCGCCGCTCTGCACTATTGCCGTGGCCGCGCCGCTGAACAGGTCCATTTCCGGGAGATGGAACAGGCGGAGCGACGTCGGGTCGCCGTTGGCCGTGGCGCGGAACTTGCCGTCGCCCGTCACCTTGAACTTAACTGTGCGCTCGTCGGTGGGTACCTCCACGCCGTTCTTGTCAACTACCTTGACTGTGATGTACGCCAGGTCCTCGCCGTTGGCGTCAAGACTTGTGCGGTTGGACGAAAGGACTATGCGGTCGGCTTTTCCGGCGGTGCGTACGGTCTGTTCGCCGGTCTTGTTGCCGTTCCTGTCGTAAGCCACCACCTTCACCTCGCCAGGTTCGTAGACGGTCTCGTTCCACATCAGGCGGTAGCGGTGCATGTTGGTGGAGTCGTTCTTCTCCCTCATTCCCTGGCTCTTGCCGTTGATGAACAGCTCGGCCTTGGGCGAGTCGGTGTAGACGAACACCGGCGTGACCTGACCTTCGCGACCCGGCCATGTCCAGTGAGGCAGGATATGCAGGGTCTTGTCCTTCTCGTTCCACTTGGAGCGGTAGAGCCAGAAGCGGTCCTTGGGAAGCGACGCGAGGTCGAAGATGCCGAAATACGAGCTGTGCGACGGCCATGCGTCGGTGTCGTAGGGGGAGGGCTCGCCGAGATAGTCGAAGCCGGTCCACACGAACTGCCCCATGTCGTTGGGTATGGTGTCGGCGGCGGCCATGTCGTCGTCGGGGATGTTGCTCCACGAGCAATATTCCACATCGTATCCGTTGCTCTGGTTGCCCGGACGGGTCACGTCGTACGCTTTCTTGACAGGGAAGTAATACTTGCCGCGCGAGGAAACCGTGGAGGTTGTCTCGCTGCCGAGTATGAAGTTCTGTGGAAGTTTGGGGAGAGCCTGCTGATATTTGTGCACGCGGTAGTTGAAGCCGGGGATGTCGAGGGCCGCGGCGAAGCCGTTGTTGACCACGGCGTCAACCTGGTCCATGCCGCAGGTGACAGGGCGCGTCGGGTCCTCGCGGTGCACGATGTCCTGCAGGAACATCAGTTCCTTCAGGCCGTCGGGAGCCCACTGGCTGGGCACCTCGTTGCCGATGCTCCACATCACTACGGCCGGGCTGTTGCGGTAGGCGTGCACCATGTTGACCACGTCACGCTCGGCCCATTCGTTGAAGATGGTGCCGTAGCCGTTGGCGCTCTTGGGACGGAAGCCCCAGTCGTCGAACGGTTCGATCATGAGCATCAGGCCCATCTCCTCGCAAAGCTCCACCAGCTCGGGAGCCGGCATATTGTGTGACGTGCGCACCGCATTGGCACCCATGTCCTTAAGGAGTTCAAGCTGATGGCGCAGGGCCGACTTGTTGATGGCCGCGCCGAGAGGACCGAGGTCGTGATGGTTGTTCACGCCCTTGAACTGTATCTTCTCGCCGTTCAGGAAGAAACCATCGCCGTTGCGGGCCTCGATGCTGCGGATGCCGAACCGGGTGGTGTAGGTGTCCTGCACCTTGCCGTCGACGCTTACCTTGGTCTCGGCTGTGTAGAGGGCCGGGTTCTCCGGGCTCCAGAGGGAAGGGCGGTTCACCACGAAGTTCTGTGTCGGGGTGGTGCCGGGATAGATCTTGTATGCGTGGGTGTCGGATGCCACTTCCTTGCCCTCCTGATTGCGGAGGATGGTGGAGAGTGTCACTTCCTGCCCCTTGGTCACGCCTTCGATGTCGTATTTGATGCGTACGGTGGCGTAATCCTTGCTTACGTAGGGAGTGGTGAGGTAGGTACCCCATACGGGGACATGCACTTTCGAGGTCTCGATGAGATGTACGTTACGGTACAGGCCGGCGCCGGGATACCAGCGCGAGCTGCGGGGCATGTTCTCGAGGCTGACTTCCACGATGTTGTCGCCGGGCACGGCAACGCCGTCCATGTTGGCGGTGAATGTGTTGTAGCCGTATGGCCAGTAAGCCACCTGACGGCCGTTGACCTTGACCCTGGCGTGGCTCATGGCACCGTCAAACTTCAGGGTCAGCGATTTGCCCGCGGTGTCGGGGATGTTCACCATGGTCCTGTACCACCCTTTGCCCACGTAAGGGAGACCGCCTGTACGGCCTGTCTTCAAGGTCTCCTCGGTTTCGCCGTTCTGCTCCACGGCCACTTTCTGGAGGTCGTATTTGCGGTCGAAGGGCCCGTAGATGGCCCAGTCGTGAGGCACGGTGACGTGCTGCCAGGATGTCGAATCTTTGGAGAATTCCCAGTCGGTGATTCGGATGGAATTGCGGAAAGAGGAGTCAGAGGCCGATGCCGTAACGGCGGAGCCAAGGACTGTAAGGAGGCTTACGCCAAACGTAAGTGTGAAGTCAAGATGCATTTGTCAGATTCTCAGTGGTTATATGTATCAGGGTGCCGACGGGTCTGAACACGCTTAAAATCCAGACGGTACGGGGCACCGCTATGAGTTTCGATACAAATTTAATACCGATTCCCAAAAAATGCAATAGCTATAACATTTTTTATACCCCCGGAGCTCTTTCCGCTGCAATCTTTGACGAAAACGGTCACATATATGACGAAAACGGTGCAGTCTGAGAGAAATGAAAAAGGGCGTTCCGGTGAGTGAAACGCCCTTCTGAATCAATCAGGTTGTGAATTAACCTCAGTATCTTGAGCCAAGTCGTGTCCTGACTTTGGGGTTGACCCGGCTGTGATTTCAGTGTGATTTCAGAATGTGTAGTACAGACCGATGTCGAGGTGGTTGGAGTCGAAGTTGAAGCCGCCGTATTCGGCCTCGCCGCCAGCCTTGGCATTGTCGTTGGCACCGTGGTATCCGAGGAATCCGAGGTGCGATACGATCGAGAAGTGGTCGGTGATGTTGATGGCGATACCGGGCTTGATACCGATCTCGTATGTTGTGGCGGTATAGGTGTCGTCACCATCGCTGGTGGAACCGATGCCGAAACCTACTGAACCGTCCAGGAACAGGGCGATCAGGTCGTTGCTGGTGCGGAAGTATGTGAAACGGGCATAGGGATTGATGACGAACATGTTCATGTTGAGGTTGATGTCCTGACCGGCATAGTTGCGGTAGGTATAGCCTAATGTTCCGCCGACGCCCCACTTGTCGTTAAAGCTGTATCCGAGTTCAGGCTTGATGGTGAACTCGTTGGTGGTCTCACTCCGGTTCGAGCGATGCATGAAGCCTACTGCTCCGCCGAGATAGAAGTCTCCGGCCTGGGCTGTGCTGCAGATGGCGGCCACGGCCAGCATCACTGTTGTAATAATCTTCTTCATAAAGTATGTGTGTTTGTTATGTCCCTGCAACAGGAACTTTGGGTTATTTACTCTGGTTTATAATCTCGTGTCTGATACTTAAACAACGCTAAAGGTTAAATATTGTATACAAACATTGGGATATGTGCATAAAGTTGGACCAATCGGGGCCAAAAGTGCCGAAAGGTCCAATAATAAGCTATCGGAACTGGTTGATTTCGGGCATATATTCGAAGCCTGCGTCGGCGAGGGTGCGGGTCAGCTCCGCTTTGTCGAAGCCCTCGGCGGCGCAGAGCTCGTCGAGATCGGGGTATTGGTCGCGCAGCATGGTGTTGATGCGGCTGAATAGGATGAATGGGTCCATGGGAATCGGGGTTTAAGATGAGGGAAGTTGGAGCGGAGCTCCAAAACGGAACGGCTCCGCGAGGGAG
>DESI01000012.1 GCA_002361235.1 Porphyromonadaceae bacterium UBA3318
CGATGTCAGCAGTTCCCGTGCCTTCTTTTTATATCTGTTGAGGCGATGGTTGACTTCGATTATGCGTCGGTCTCCTCTGGCTTTGCAGCACAGGCACCGCAAAGGGCAACCATTGCAGTTCCGAGCCCGGTATCGTGCGTTTTCGCTGCGGTATCCGCTTGCAGTCTTTGAACGGGAGGTACCGATGCGCTGCAGTATCACGCCGTCGCTCAATATGGCCGGAAGCCTGACTGTGGCGTTGACGGCTATGACCGTTGCGAGTAAGCTTAGAATGATAAGTTTCGTCTTCAGGTATTATCAGGTTAAATTATTCTCGTCATATCGCAAGACAAAGGTACTCATTTTTTTTGTCAATCGCGCATAAAGAGACGTGCAAAAAAGAGGAAATGAGACAAACGGAAACAAATGCGCAACAAAAATGGGTGATGATGCAACATATTTTATGATTTAGAAAACAAATTATAGTAAATAATACAGATTAATTAGGTAATTTTGCAATGTCTGAAACAACGCTGCGGCAATGATATGCGCAGTGGATTTCGATTGAATGGAAACCTGAAGAACTTCGGAATCCCACACTTGGGAAAATGGGTTCCTTAACACTACCAAGCGCTATGCAGACAGAGATGTCAACAGATGGAATCAGCTTCGAGAAGTTTTACAAAAAAAACTTCGATAACTTGTGCAATTATTTCAGAAGCCGCATTCCGGTGGGTGAATGTGCCGAGGATATGGCGCAGGAAGCCTTCATGAAAATGCTGGAGAACAGGATTGAGGTCAACAGTCATTCCTGCTGTCTGTTGTATGCGATAGCGCGCAATCTTGTAGTAGATTCCATCCGGAAATATTACCGCAGGGAGAATATTGAGACAGCCGTAAAGGAACGGATGCCTTTATCGGCCAATCTGGTAGAGGACGAGGTGCATTACCGCGAGCTTGAGCGGAACTTCATGCGCGAGATTTCTAAACTTTCGCCGCAGCGCAAGATAATTTACCGCAAAGTCGAATTAGAAGATCAAACCGCAGGCGATGTCGCCGAAGAAATGAGCCTCGGACTGCGCACAGTCAACAATCAGCTGTATCTGGCGCGCAGAATCATCAGATGCTCGCTGCAGGCCATAGGATAGGGCCGCTATTCGGAATATTCTGCCTGACAATCCGTTAGGGAATATTCACTTTGATAAACCTATCAGGAATATTCACTCCGACAATCCGTTATTAATTATGAGTATGTTTACTTTTAACACGAATAAATATTTTTGATTACTTTTCTTTCCTTCAAAGGTCTTTTTGGTGATTATCGCCAAGTCTCGTCGGTCACATAGCCCGCTATGCTCCCTTCTCGACTTGCGATAATCCCTCAAAAATCCTCTTTGAATGAAAGAAAGTTAAAAGTAAACATGCTCTAAGAGAAACCACAACAATCAGAACGATATGATATCATTACGTAAAAGCGCGTTGTTGCTGACGCTGTGTGCGGCGGCAATAAGCTCATCACATGCCCGAAATCCCTATCTGCCGTTAGGAGAGTGCATACCCGACGGCGAGCCATACGTGTTCGAAGATCCCGACAATCCCGGATCGTACAGAGTATATATATATGGCTCGCACGACCAGACGGGCAAGATGTACTGCGGACTGGATCAGGTAGTGTGGTCGGCGCCGGTAGACAGCCTCGACAACTGGCGATATGACGGGGTGATATTCGAAAGCAAGCTGGACGCAAACGGTAAGAAACTGTTTGCGGACGGACATGGCGACGTGCTGTATGCTCCCGACGTGGCCGTGAAGAGCAATGCCGACGGCAGCAAGACATATTACCTGTATCCTAACGTACAGGGCGAACGCAACAACCTTGTGGCCAAGTCGTCGAGACCCGACGGTCCGTTCACGGTGTGCAACTGGGATCCGAAAGACCCTAAGAAGACCATCGGACCCTTTGCTTTCGATCCTGCCGCATTCGTGGACGACGATGGCAGGGCATACGGCTACTGGGGTTTCAATCAGGGATATGCCTGCGAACTGGACACCGCCACGATGGCTACGGTAAAGCCCGGTACCCAAATAGTCAAGACCCTTCCCGGTAAGGACACGGTGAATCAGTTCAGATTTTACGAGGCATCGTCCATGCGCAAAATCAAGGACAAGTACGTATTAGTGTATAGCCGATGGACCAACGACGGCGAGGATGGACTTCCCGGCTCCAACTATACGCTGGCGTATGCATGGAGCAACACTCCGTTAGGTCCCTGGACATACGGAGGTACCATAATCGACGGCCGCGGCATCGAGAAGATACATGGCAAAAACGTGCCGACAGCCGTGCCGAACGGCAACACTCACGGCAGCATCTGTGAGATAAACGGCAAGTGGTGGGTGTTCTATCACCGTCAGGCCGATACGAACGAATACTGTCGTCAGGCCATGGTAGCGCCGATAGACGTTGAAGTGTTTGAGGGTCCCGATGGTTTTGTCAGGATAAGTCAGGGCGAATTCACCTGCGAGGGTTTCGAGACCGAAGGCCTGAACCCCTTCAAGTGGACGCCGGCCGGAATCGCGTGTTATTTCACAGGTCCGACGCCCGCGCATCAGGAGTACCCCAATGTGGTGTATTCCGGCTCGCACTCAAAGGTGATACGCGCCGCCTACGACGGCAAGTCGGATCCCTACGCACCGGAGCGTGACCGCTGTCCGCTGGTGAACAACACCGCCGGCTCGAAGGTCGGTTACAAATACTTCAACTTCTCGGATACCTACGGTAATCCGGGAACGAAGCTGGAGGTGAAGTATGTGCCTGAAGGAGTGGCCGGCACTATGGACATATATCTTGACGCTCCGTGCAAATGCCGTGGTGCCGTCAAGATCGGCACACTGCAGATTCCGGCTGAGACAGGAGGGATGCGCACCGCCACGGTAGATGTGCCAAACCTGCAGTATTACAACGGCAAGCACGCGCTGTACTTCGTGTTCAATTCCGAGGCCCAAGGCAAGTCGCTGTGCGAATTGGAAAGTTTCAGATTCGTGAAATAAATAGAGAAATATAAACAAGATATATAATGAAAAAGAGAATAGTATTGGCAGGAGCAGTGTTGCTCGCGGCATCGGGAATGCAGGCGGGCGAGCTGAAGCTGAAATATGACAAGCCGGCCAAATACTTCGAGGAGGCCTTGGTGATAGGCAACGGAACGTTAGGAGCTATCGTTTACGGCGACGAGTTCGGCGAACGACTGTCGCTCAACGACATTACGCTATGGAGCGGGGAGCCTCGTCCCGAGTCGTTCGATCCCGAGGCATACAAGACAATCCCGGAGATCAAGGCCGCATTGGCGCGCGAGGATTATCGTGCCGCCGACTCGCTTCAGCGCAAGGTGCAGGGATACTATGTGAACAACTATCTGCCGTTAGGTACGTTTACCATCGACTATCTGAACCGTCATCCCGCAGCAATAGACGCCCTCGACGAATTCAATAGGAAAGGAACCGGCGTGACGGGCTATCACCGCGAACTCGACATAGCCAAGGCCAGGGCCTCGGCCGGATACAGCGTGAACGGTTATCCGGTGGAGACGGAATACTTCGCATCCGCTCCCGACTCGGCAATTGTGGTGAGGATCACCACGGCCGATCCCGCCGGTTTCGATGCCGTGATAGGACTCGACTCGCAGCTGCCCCACACCGTGACGGCTACTGCCAACGAGCTGTCGTCGACCGGTTATGCTCCTTATCTCGGACTTCCCAGCTACACACGATACGAGACCAAGAATTACTACGACCCCGAACGCGGTATGCGTTTCAATACGTTGCTGCGCGCCGTGAACGAGGGTGGAAGCCTGACTAACACTTTAGGTAACAGACTTGAGACCAAGGGAGTGAAGACACTGACCGTTTACCTGACCAATGCCACCAGTTTCAACGGCTTTGACAAGAATCCCGCCACCGAAGGCAAGGATTACAGGAAGATAGCCCGTAACCGTCTGAACCAGGCCATGACACACACATATCCGCAGATATTGGAGCGTCACGAGGCCGATTATACCAAGTACTTCGACCGCGTCAAGGTGGATTTCGGACAGACTTCCGCCGACATCGCCGCTCTGCCGACTGACGTTCAGCTGCTGCAATATACCGACAGGAACCAGAAGAATCCCGACTTGGAGGAGCTTTATTTCCAGTACGGACGCTATCTGATGATAGCCTGTTCGCGCACCGAAGGAGTACCCGCCAACCTGCAGGGACTCTGGAACGAATACCTGTTGCCGCCGTGGAGCGCCAACTATACGATGAACATCAACCTTGAGGAGAACTACTGGCCGGCCGAGACCACAAACCTCAGTGAGTTCCACCAGCCTCTGTTCGGATTCATCAAGGCTCTGTCCGGCGAAATCACCGGTCAGAAGACCGCCAAGGATTATTACGGCATCGACAACGGCGGCTGGGCTGCTGGTCACAACTCCGACATCTGGGCGCTTACCAACCCAGTAGGACTGCATGGCGGAGACCCTGTATGGGCCAACTGGAACATGGCCGGGGCGTGGGTGTCGTCACATATCTGGGACCACTACCTTTTCACTAAGAATAAGGAAGACCTGCGTCGCGACTATCCCGCGCTGAAAGGTGCGGCCCTCTACTGTCTTGACTGGTTGACCGAGAAGGACGGAGAACTGATCACACCACTCGGCACATCGCCCGAAGCCCGTTATGTGACGGACAAGGGATACCACGGCGCCACCTCATACGGAACGACAGCCGACCTGGCTATGATTCGTCAGTGTCTGATGGATACGCGCGACGCCGCCAAGGAACTCGGTACCGACAAGCAGTTGGTGAAGCGCATAGACAAGGTGCTGCCCAAGCTGCGCGAGTATAAGATCGGAGAACGAGGCAATATTCAGGAATGGTATCACGACTGGTTTAACGAGGAACCCTGGCACCGTCATCAGTCACACCTGTACGGTATATATCCCGGCCGTCACATCACGCCTGAGGAGAATCCCGAACTTGCAAAGGCAGCCGAGCGTACGCTGGAGCTTAAGGGCAACGAGACTACCGGATGGTCTACGGGATGGCGCGTGAATCTGTATGCAAGACTGAAGGATGCCCCCAAGGCATATGATACATACAGGACTCTGCTGAAATATGTCAGCCCCGATAATTACAGAGGCAAGGACGCACGTCGCGGCGGAGGCACATATCCCAACCTGCTCGACGCCCACGCTCCGTTCCAGATTGACGGTAACTTCGGCGGCACGGCCGGTGTGGCAGAGATGTTGGTGCAGTCCACGCCCGAAACAATAACACTGCTTCCCGCACTACCCGAGGCTTGGAGCGACGGCAGCGTGAGCGGACTGCGCGCACGCGGAGGCGTGGAAGTCAGCATGACCTGGAAGGATGGCAAGGTTCAGACCGCCACGCTTAGCAGCGAGAAAGGAGCCAAGACCACCGTGACGGTCAACGGCAAGAAGCGGAAAGTCAATATTCCGGCCGGGGGGTCAATCACGATTTAGTAGCCAGGATATAGACCGGAAGATAAGTTAATTTCGAGAAATCGGCACTCGGCGACAGTCGGGTGCCGTTTGTCTGTGACCCTGCCACGCCGGTGTGCTTCAGGTGCATCAGCAGATGACGCCGTGACGCGAATTCCATGCGTATCTCGTTGCGCTCAATGACCAGGGACTTCAGACCGGCTTTATGTAAAGCCATTGTCAGCGATTCGACATCAGGATAGAGCAGTGGCGCAGGCCGCAATACGTCAAGTTCGCTGAGATTGCCGGGCAAGAATGTGGATATGGCCATGATGCCGTTAGGCTGCAGCAACCGTGCGGCATTATGTATGAACACCGGAATGTCGGCAAACCATTGTATAACGGACGAGGAGAGGATGACATCATACTTGGGCGTTGTGACATCGGCAGCTTTTACCGCTATCCATTCCTCGGCGTCAGTGACGGCGTAAGATTCGGAGGGTGCGGTATGAAACGGTCCTACATCTGTCAGGTCAACGAAATCGGCATATTCCGGATGAAAGAGACGGCTCCATTCGCGTGTAAGGAAACCGGTGCCTGGGCCGATCTCCAGAACGCGGCGAGGCGATGCGGGCAGATGCTGACGCAGCAAGGACGCCAGGCGCAGCGCAATCATCTGTTGCGGCAACGCGTGTGAATCGTAAGTGTCGGCTGCCTTGGCGAAGCGTGACGATACCACGGAGGTATCGGCTATGACGGAGCGAATCAGGGCAGGAATGTCAATGAAATGGGCGCCCTCCATAGATATTGTTTCCGTACCGCATCCACGCCATGCCCGCTCCAAGTTTTGCGGCGGGAAGATACGGTCGCTCTGCGAGATATATGCGCGGTTCCACTTTATGCGCGGTTGATGTCCGGAATCAGACCCCGACGTCCAGCCGATAACGTTCTCCAGTTCGCGTGCCAGACATGAGGCCATGACGGTAGAGGGCTCCTCGGGAAAAATGGCACGGAATGTGGCTGCGTCAGGCATCGTGCGGCGACGGAACTTGGTGAGGTTGGCGGGATTGAGATTACGCGCCGTGCCTTCGAATATGGCTACGGGGATACCCGTATCATCGGACACGGGAGTGACCGTGCCGTTGATGGCGAAAGCGCGCGTGATGCGCTCAGGGTCAAGCAGTCTGTCGGCCATGTACACGCCCAACGACCAGGCGAACAGATAGATGGTGTCGTATTGGTTCAGCCTGGACGAATCAAAACGGTCGTTGTTTATCTTGAACGCCACGGCCACATCCCAGCCGGGAATGTCCAGGCCGGTATATAGCTCCGGGCCGGTTCCCCAGCCGGTAAATATCAGTATGAGCCGTTTGCTGTCGGTATGCTTCAGAAAGCTAAGTATCATTCTGCCAGAATATTCAGTAGTTTGTCAATGTCTGCATCGGAAAGCGATGCGTTCAGAGATATGCGAAGCCGTTCCGTTCCGGCCGGGACGGTCGGACGACGTATGGGTAACGCCAGAATCCCTTTAGCCTCAAGGGCTTTTGACTTCCGAATCGCTTTGGCCGCATCGTATGTATAGAAAGGTACGATAGGAGTGTCGCAACCGGGAGTGCCGAGAGTTTCGTGAACACGTCCCGAGATGTCACTCAGATGCTTGCGCTCAGCCTCCATGCCGACCAGCCTGTCTATGGTGATAATGCTCCATGCGATGTTGGCCGGAGGGAGCGCCGTGGAAAATATGAAACTGCGGGCCGCGTTGATGAAATAATCCTTCAATTCCGGCGACACGACGCAGAACGCTCCTGAGGAACAAGCCGCTTTGCCGAGTGTGCCCATTATAATGTCCGCCTTGTCAATGAGGCCGAGTTCCTCGCAAAGCCCGAGTCCCTGACGGCCACGGACGCCGAAAGCGTGGGCCTCGTCGACATACAGCAGCACATTGTCGTAGCGGTCGCGCAGCGCGGCAATCTCGCGCAACGGGGCCATGTCGCCGTCCATGCTGTAGATTGACTCCACCATTACCACAATCTGGCTGTAACCGGGCGCCTCACGTTGTAAGATAGTTTCCAAAGCCAGGACGTCGTTGTGCCTGAAGCGCTTGAAGTTGCAGCGGCCTTGTGTCAGGCCGTCTATCATGGAGGCGTGCACCAATTTGTCGGCCACGAAAAGCGTGCCGGGAATATTGAGTGACGATACGATGCCCGTGTTGGCGTGATAGCCGGAATTGAACAGCAATGCCGGACGACCATACAGCTCCGCAAGCCTGTCCTCCAGCCGCCTGTGTAAGTTCTGGTCTACCGATAACAGGCGTGATGCTGACGCCGAAAAAGACGCCTCCGGAAAACGTGTATCAAATTCCTTGCGCATTTCCGGCATTAGGTGTCGCAACCCCATGTAGTCATTGCTGCACAGGTCAAGTATATCCGACTCGGAACGGTCGGCGGGTATGGAGCGCAGGCGCGATTCGTCGCGGAATCCCTGCAATATCTTTTCGTAATTCAGAGTGCGGCTCATTGCTCGGCGAATTCCAGCTTAAGGATATTGATGAGTTCACGGGCCAGTTTACGCACCTGCTCGTCGGAAACAGCGAGATATGGAGGCATTATGTAAGCGTTCTTGCCGAAGGGACGGATCCATACGCCGCGCTCCACGCAACGCTTCTGGAACGATCCGAGGTCCACGGGACGCTCCGTCTGAATCACTCCGATGCCGCCGAGAATACGCACATCCTCCACGAATGGAAGTGAGCGCGCATGGTCCATCTCCTCGTGCATGATGGCTTCGATTTCGCGTATGCGCTGCTGCCAAGGCGAGTCGAGCAGCAACTTCGTGCTGGCCAATGCCACGGAGCAGGCCAACGGGTTGCCCATGAATGTGGGGCCGTGCATCATGACACCCGACTGCGATGCATCGATCATATCTGCTACCTTGGCCGACGTGGCCACGGCGCTGAACGTCATGTACCCTCCCGTGATACACTTGCCTAACAGCATGATGTCAGGTTCGACACCCGCGTGTTCCCATGCGAAAAGTTTGCCGGTACGACCGAATCCCGTGGCTATCTCGTCGAAAATCAGCAGGATGCCGAGCCTGTCACATTCCTTGCGAAGCTCGCGCAGGTACTGCGGATGGTAGAAGCGCATTCCGCCGGCACCCTGCACTATCGGCTCCAATATCACCGCCGCGAGTGTGTCCTTGTGCTCCTCCAACAGCCGTCGCATCGGCTCGAAGTCCTCAGGATCCCATTCCTCGCCGAAACGACACTGAGGCGCCGGTGCGAAGTAGCGTATGGGAAGTGCCGGACCGAATGCCCCGTGCATTCCGGTGACGGGGTCGCAGACGGACATGGCGTTCCATGTGTCGCCGTGATAACCGCTGCGGATGGTTGCGAAATCCGTGCGCTTCGGGTCATCGTGGGCCTGTACGGCCATTTTCATGGCCACCTCCGTAGCCACCGAACCGGAATCGGCATAGAATATATGGTTCATGGAGGGAGGTAGTATCGTGAGTAGCAACTTGCCCAAGTCTATGGCCGGCTGGTGGGTGAAACCGCCGAACATGACATGGCTCATCTTCTCCAACTGGTCCTTGACGGCCCGGTTGATGACGGGATGGTTATAGCCGTGTATCACACACCACCACGACGACATACCGTCGATCAGTTCGGAGCCGTCCTCAAGAGTGATTACGGCGCCGTGGGCCTCGCGCACCTTGTATGTAGGCAGCGGATTGCGCGTGCCTGTGTATGGATGCCATAAATGTTCCCGGTCGAATTCGTCGAAATTCTCCATTGTCTTGTTTCTATCGTAATGTTGTTTAGGCGGGGTCGACGTCATAATAAATCTGCGCGCCCCGCATTTCGGGTAGCTGCGCCATCAGTTCGTAAACCTGACGCAGCAATGCCTTTACCTTCTGCATCGACGCATTGGCTTCGATTTTCAGCATGATGCACTGTAGATACCACAGCGCAACTCGGCTGACGAAGGGCTTTTCGGGTCCCAACACCCTTGGCCCGAATATTTTTCTTAGCTCCAGAGCCAAACGCACCGCAATCTTGTCGGCCATGCGCCAGTCCTTGTGCTTGACGTATATGTTCACTATGCGCGTAAAGGGGGGATAGCCGAACTTCTCGCGTTCCTGTATCTCCGTGTCGTAAAATCCCTTGTAGTCGTGAGCCTTGACAAACTCAAGTACATGCTCGTCGGGTTTGGTGGTCTGTATGCACACCAGTCCCTTCTCCTTGCGGCGACCGGCACGACCGGCTACCTGCTCAAGCATGTTGAAGGCCCGCTCGTTGCTGCGGAAGTCGGGGAAATTAAGCAGCGTGTCCGCGTTGGCCACACCCACCATGCTGACATGGTCGAAGTCAAGGCCCTTGGAGATCATCTGCGTGCCTACAAGGATGTCGGTGTCATGGCGTGAGAATGTCTCGATAATTTCCTGATAGGCATCCTTGTTGCGGGTGGTGTCCAGGTCCATGCGGGCGATGCGCCGGTCGGGGAATTCTTCGTGAATTTCCTCGGCGATGCGCTCGGTGCCATAACCGTACGACACGATGGAATTCTCCTCGCAGGCCGGGCAGAGGGTAGGCAATATCTTTGTAAAGCCGCAGTAATGGCACTTCAGCAGGCCGGAGGATTTGTGGTACACCAGCGAGACGTCGCAGTTGTCGCATTTGGGCACCCATCCGCACTGACGGCATATCACCATCGGCGCGAAACCTCGGCGGTTCTGGAATATGATGGCCTGCTTGCCGCTTTTGACGGCTTCTGTAATATCCTGACGAAGCGGTAGGGACAGGATTCCCTTCACGGTCTTCTCCTTGCGCTGGCGTCGCATATCGACGATATGGACGTCGGGAAGCACGGAGCCTTCGAAACGTTCGGTAAGTTCTACGAGCCGGAATTTGTCGTTTACGGCTTTGTAATATGTCTCGATGGATGGTGTGGCGGAACCGAGCAGAACCTTCGCGCCGTGCATCTGTGCCAGCACCATCGCGGTGTCGCGGGCATTGTATCGCGGGGCCGGATCATATTGCTTGTAGCTGCTTTCATGTTCCTCGTCCACCACAACAAGGCCGAGACGCGAGAAGGGAAGGAACACCGACGACCGCACGCCCAATACCACAACGGGGTCGTTGGAATGCAGCAGGCGTTTCCAGATGTCCACGCGCTCGTTGTTCGAGAATTTGGAGTGATACACCAACAGTGCGTCACCGAACATGGCGCGGAGACGGTCAGCGAGCTGGGTAGTCAGCGAAATCTCTGGCACGAGGTAGAGAACCTGATTGCCGTCGCGCAACGCTGCGGCTATCAGATGGGCGTATATCTCGGTCTTGCCGCTGCCGGTGACGCCGTGCAGCAGTACGGGCTTGCCATCCTTGAATCCGTCAAGCACCCGGTCGTATGCCGTGCGCTGTATGTCGGAAAGAGCCGACAGCACCGGCTCGTGGCTGCATGTCTGCGGATTGAAGCGGTTCATGACGCGCTTTTCGTTGACGAGTATGTTCTTGTCAATCAAAGCGCGCAATATGCCGGGATTCAGGCCGGTGGATTCGAGCAGGTCGCTGCGTTTCACATCCTTAAGCGGTTTGTTGGCCTGCAGCCAGCCGCTCATATCCAGATAGGTGAGAAGCATTTTCTCCTGTTTGGGCGAGCGTTTCACGGCATCGAACAGTGCATGGATGCCGGCCTCGTCTCCACGTTCCAAGGCGAGGGATACGAAATACTCTGTGCGCGGACGGTAACGTTCCACAACACGTTCGTCAATCTGAATTATCTCGGCATCGAGGAGATGGCTGACGATGCGGGCCGTGTTCCTGAGTTTCAGCTCGTTTTCCAGATCGGCGATACGCATTCGGCCATTATGCTGCAATGCCGACATAACAAGAGCCTCCTTGTCAGATAAGGAAAAGCCCTCGGGCATGTCGAAATCATCGTTCAGGGCTACGAATGTCTCGCTTTCGGGCTTAAGGCCGGTGGGAATGGCCGCTTTCATCACCTCACCCTCGCTGCATAGGTAATACTCTGAAATCCAGCGCCATAGTTTGAGCTGCGGATAGCGCAGCACAGGCGTCGGGTCAAGAATCTCCGTGATGGGCTTGATCTCGTAGTCGCGCTTTTCGTTATGAATAAGCGACACTATGCCGGTATAGAACTTCTTACGGCCGAACTGCACCAGCACACGGCTACCTATGCTGATGTTTTCCTCCATTTCGGGCGGAATCAGGTACGTGAAGCTCGAATATAGAGGCAACGGGAGTATTACTTCGGCAAACATATTGCAAATTTACAAAATTTTTTGTAACTTTGTGGGGTAAAAACTAAGATAATAAGCAAATACTAATGAATATGAAAAAGACACTTGCATTACTGCTGGTTGTAACGATGGGTCTCGGCTACGCGGCCCAGGTACAGGCCGGTTTTAAGATCGGACCGCGTATCGGTCTGAACGTGAACAAACTGAGTACGTCCGGAAAAATCGGAGATCTGTTTGACTCATCCAATAACTGTGGGTTTACCGTCGGTGTACAGGCTGAGTATATGACGCCCATCAGTCTTGGTGTCGATCTGTCTCTGATGTACACATACATGGACTATCAGGTTGAAGAGGACATGACGGGTACAAACCAAAACATGCATCCCAAATTCGCGAAGAATTTCATCGAGATTCCACTGAATATAAAGTATAAGATAGGAATCCCTGCGGTAAAGAAAATATTCTCGCCGTATGTATTCACAGGTCCTTCGGTGGCTCTGAAGCTGGGCAAGGACAAGGGATATAACATGGGATCTATCAATGCAAAGACTAATACAAAGACTGCGCAGTGGGTATGGAACTTAGGTATCGGCCTTGAGTTCATCAACCATCTCCAAATTGGAGCCAGCTATGGTTTCGGTATGAACAATATCGTAAAGGATTTTGAGGTGGCGGGAACCACCCTGCAGACTGGAGAAGTGAGGGCAAAGACAGGCTACTGGACTGTGACGGCTGCATGGCTGTTCTAAATACTATATAACTGAGCCGTCGCATTTTAAATAATGGCGGCGCGTTTGCGCAACAGATGAAAAAAGTATTGGCAATCATATTGATGGCCACGATCGCATTCGGAGCCTCGGCGAAGTTTCGCTGGGGCCCGACTGTCGGTCTGACCGTCAGTGATTATTTGTGGAAGCAGAAGTTAGTTGAGACCGATCAGTTGTGCGGATTCAGCGCCGGCGCGATGGGCGAGTTGATGATACCCGGTATCGGTTTCGGTATCGATATGGCCGTGAAATACACCATGCGCGGTGCCCGGGTGCATTTCGGCGACCAGAAGGTTTGGGCCTCTCAGGGTATGGGTAACGAAAACCTCTATTTCCATACCCTTCAGATTCCCGTGAACCTGCGTTTCAAATGGACGCGCATGAACGGATTCGAGAATTATCTCGCGCCCATAGTATTCGCAGGCCCGTTGTTCAACTTCAACCTGGACCATTCCAAGTGTCCGGTTATCGAGAATCCGGCAGGCTCGGTCGGAATACAATGCGGTCTCGGCGTGGAGCTGTACAAACGCTATCAGATTACAGCCGGTTATTTGTGGGGTCTTACCTACGACATGCGCACCATCCAGCTTGATAACTTCTCGGCGCAGACCAACAGCTGGTTCGTTAATTTGGCCGTATTATTCTAAGCATTATGGAAGAAAAAGAGGAGAGGAAAGAAGGCGAGGCATTTCGCATAGAATCGGCGGCAGTCGAGTTGCTGAAGACGGTATATGACCCCGAAATTCCCGTTGACATATATAATCTGGGGCTGATTTATCGGGTGGAGTATGACGAGGCCGAGAAAACTCTGCATGTGGACATGACGCTGACCGCGCCTTCGTGTCCGGCTGCCGATTTCCTCCTGGAGGATGTGCGACAGAAGCTGGTTAGCATCGAAGGTCCCAAGAAGGTGGATCTTCGTTTGGTGTTCCAGCCGGAATGGAACCAGGACATGATGAGCGAGGAGGCAAAACTGGAACTTGGCTTCCTCTGAAATGACAATATAATTCCAAACCATAATAAGATAGCGAAACCGATAGATGCAGGCATATTTCCTGAGCGACTTACATTTAGGAGCGCCTTATTTCAAAGACAGGATAGAGGCGGAGCGTCGGGTAGTCAGTTTTCTTGATTCCATAAAGAGAAAGGCCGACGTGCTGTATCTGTTGGGAGATATTCTGGATTTTTGGTACGAATACCGGTATGTGGTGCCCCGTGGATTCGTGAGATTCTTCGGTAAGCTGGCCGAACTCAGCGACAGCGGTATACGCATCGTGTGGCTGATCGGCAACCATGACATCTGGATTTACGATTATATCCCGACCGAATTGGGCATAGAGGTGGTGGACGGTGCCCTTACCGAAGTAATAGATGGCCGGACGTTCTATATGACGCACGGCGACGGTGTCGGGGAACTGAAGCCGACATTCAGACTGATGCGCAGCCTGTTCCGCAATAAGTTCTGTCAGAAACTATTCTCCGGCATTCATCCGCGATGGACGGTGCCGTTTGCCTACAACTGGTCGAGTCACAGCCGCAAGACGGGAGGCAGTTCGGGTTACGAATCCACTGACGCGATGGTGGAAAACCTGCGCAAATACAGCCTTGACTACCTTAAGACTCATCCCGACATCAATTATTTCATTTACGGTCACCTGCACGTCATGCATCGTGAGCAGTTGGCACTGCCGCCAGGAGCACCGCAGGCACCCCACGCCGAGATGATAGTGCTGGGCGATTGGATCACGCATTTCAGCTACGGCCACTGGGACGGCGCCCGATTTGAACTCGCCTCGATTGCGGTCTGAACCCGGCGCGCAGCATACGCTGCCTGCTCTTGCGGCCCTCGTTGCGGTCCGGGCTTGTCGCCTATATAGTCTGCTCTGTGCGCATCCGTTAGCTGCGTGGAGCAAAGCTCCAGACGGAAACCGCTCCGCGTCAACCCAGCGCAGCCGGCATGAGAGGAGTGGCAGCCGGCAAGCGAGGAGCGGGAACGGCATTAGGGTAGTGGCAGCCGGCAGGAGGCTTGCAATGTAGTATAGGCAGCATGTATCAGCGCGGAGCTGTTTCCGTAAGGAGCTCTGCTCCCGCGCGAAGCGATAGCACGCTCGCCTCGCTGCGATAATGCCTACCTCAGCCCGAATGTGCTTATTTCAGCACTCTGAAGTGCCCCTCGGCTATCTGCTCTGCTACCGAGTTCATATAGAGGCAATGCGCGCGGCTCGGTTTCTCGTGCTTGAATGGATCAGTCTGTAATTTGAATGGTTCAGGATGCAATATTGCGTCGTTCCGTTCCGGTACCGATACTACCAGCAACCGGCCTTCGGCACAGGCGTCGAATAGTGCACCGGAGGGTTTGTATCTGGCCGGGAGTGTTTGGTTGGTAAGTTGAATTATGGCGCCGCCATTATCTATGCTCCAATCGCGCACTTTCTTTTCATCAGGGTGTATATATGGTGAAACGAGCACTCCGTCATTCCGGATGGTGCGTAACCACAGCCGTTTCTTCTCTATCAGCTGTTCGGGAGTGTAGCTGCGGCTTACCCTGACAGCCTCTATAAGTTCCTCGTCAAGCAGGTCCCAGTTGCCGTAGGCTTCGTAACGGATGTAACCGTCAGTGATCCAAAAGCGGTGAAAGTAACCCGGATTCTGGGCGCGAATCAGATGCCGGAGCGGATTATCGCTGATATATGACAGCATCCTGTCCAGCTGCCCTTGTTTCATCAGAATCTTGTCATAGTAACCCTCCTCGAAGATGCTGTCCTGCATGTCGAGATTTATGCGGGCGCTATTCTTGATGGCCTTTATCATGATACCTAAATGCGTGTCCGAGGCCAAACGTACGTATAAAGCTATATGGACGTGGTCGGGCATGATGCAACGGCGTAATACCGATGTGAAAGGGAATTCTGCTTTAAGGCCTGAAATGGCTGCGGCCACGGCTTTGCCTATTGGCGTAAGTTCGGTGCGCGGTCTCCAGTCTCGGTCGCCGGGAATGCCGATAACGGTGGAGAAGTCCGGGATGCCGGGGGCCTTGTTCAGTACGATGTGATAAATACACCTGGAGCGGTAATCGTGACCGGGACAGCGTATGCGGCCGTTCTGTCTGGTTTGGAGACTTGGCATGGCCACTATTTCTTGCGGCTCTCTTTCTTTTTGAGGAAGAAGTAGAGGGCGGCGATAAGGGCCAGTTCGATCAGAGAGACTACGATTAGTCTGAGGGCTTCTCCGTTACGGATAAGGTCGCCGCCGAAATAGATGCTCATGCCGGCCAGATAGCATAGCAATAGCGTTGGCAGCCATACTGAACGCGGTATGCGTTTACGAGAATCCGGGATTCTATTCATGATAAATCGGGCTGTGCGCAGATTCTGTGTGATAAATCAGGCGGTATGCTGGTCCTGTGTTACAGGGGCGGGATGCAGTTCTTCGAGGGTATGATAGTAGGGGGATGAGGCGGGATCGAAGCCGTTCTGGTTCAGGTGGTCGTATATCTGGATGCAGGCGTATGCGTCGAGGCTGGCGTATTCCTGCTGGTGGGAGGTGAGTTCAGGAGCCTCCCAGTTGGTGAGACGCTGTCCCTTGCTGATGCGTTTGCCGAACAATATGGCGTAGATGCGCGACAGGCTGTTGTCAATGATATCGTAGTCCTTAACGTAACTTTGCAGGTCGATGAAGCCCTGTGGCTTCATGTCATATAGCTTGTGCAGGTTATGGAAATCATCATGAACCGAGACTCCGATCTTGATGATGTCGGGATTCTCAAGAAGCTCGCGCACCTCGGGGAACATCCCGATCATGTTGAGGCGGAACAGGTAGCATATAGTATGTGTGGACAGCTGAAGAAGGGCCACATTGTTGGAATGTCCCCTACGGAAACTGGGTTTCGTCTCCGTGTCAAACCCTATAACCGTTTCGGCACACAAAGCGCTGACGGCTTCAGATACTTTCTCGGGGCAGTCTACCACAACAATCTTGCCGGGGAATGCGGCCACGGGCAGCACGGCAAGCTCCTGCTTGGAGATGCTGACTACTCGTTCCGCGTCGGTGGGGGCGGAATTTATTCTGGTATCTATTGCTTCTGTATTCTGTATATCTGATTGTGCGTCTTTCAAAGGTTGCCGCATTTGTGTATTGACATTCATACTATCTCTTATTGTGGTTAACGAAATTTCCGCGCATTAATTGTAACGGAAATCATGTCAATGACTCCACATCGATGAACAGGGTTTCGGGATTATGCCTCTCGACCCACGATTTTACGTATCGGTGAGTGTCTTCGGCAATCGGTTTGTCGTTGTCGAAATGGTGGTTGAACACCACTGCGAACAGCTTAAGTCCGTATGTATTGATGGCGTTGAGGGCCAGCAGGGTATGGTTGATGGATCCGAGTGTGGCGTTTGTGACCAGCACCACGGGCAGATTGTGGTCGCGGATATAGTCGATGGTGAGGTAATCGCCTTTCAGCGGCACCATAAGCCCACCGGCGCCTTCAATCAGCACATGGTCGTATTCGCGCAGAAGCAGATCCGTGCATTCGGCTATTCTGTCGGTGTCCACCACGGTGCCGTCGATGGCGGCGGCAAGTTCAGGTGATGCAGGGTAGGAGTAGATAAGCGGAGCCGTGAGGCGTTGCTCATCCACAGGGAGCATCCCTGTGCCCATGATGCGGCGGTGCACCTCGATATCTTCCGAAACGTCATGATTGCCGGTCTGTACGAATTTCTGCGTTATGGGCTTCAGCCCATCGCGCATCATCATCACTGCCAGCCGGCCGGTGACGTATGATTTACCGGCATCGGTATCGATGCCGGTAATGAAAAGTCGTTCGGGCCAATCCACGTTGGGTTGGTCTGTATAATCGGTCAGATTGTCAATAATTTCGGTCATAAAGCTTTACCATGCGAACATGGGATAAGCGTTCATCAGTTCGTTCACCTCCGAGCGAACCTGAGCGATGTTCTGTTCGTTGTCGGGATCGGTAAGGACACGGTCGATGAAATCGGCTATGACCTCCATCATATCCTCCTTGGCGCCACGTGTGGTGATTGCAGCTGTGCCGAAGCGTAGACCGCTGGTCAGGAACGGGCTGCGGGTGTCGTAAGGCACCATGTTCTTGTTGGCGGTAATGTCGGCCTCGACAAGTACGCGCTCAGCCTTCTTGCCGCTCATTTCGGGGAATTTGGTGCGGAGGTCAACCAACATGCAGTGGTTGTCGGTGCCGTCGGAAATCAGCTTATAGCCTCGTGCGATAAGGGCGTTGGCAAGAGCCTTGGCATTCTTCAGCACCTGCTCGGCGTAAGCCTTCCACTCGGGCTGCAGAGCCTCGCCGAAAGCCACGGCCTTGGCGGCGATGACATGCTCAAGCGGGCCACCCTGTACGCCGGGGAATACGGCGGAGTCGAGCAGCTGTGACATCTTCTTGATCTCGCCCTTAGGAGTGGTCTTGCCCCAGGGATTGTCGAAATCCTTGCCCATCAGGATCATACCGCCGCGGGGGCCGCGGAGTGTCTTGTGGGTGGTTGTGGTGACGATGTGCGCGTACTTCACGGGGTTATCGAGCAGACCGGCAGCTATGAGACCTGCCGGATGAGCCATATCCACCATGAAGATGGCGCCGATCTCATCAGCGAGAGCGCGGATACGCTTGTAGTCCCAGTCGCGGCTGTATGCGCTCGCGCCGGCTATGATAAGCTTCGGGCGCTCGGCACGGGCTTTGGCCTCCATCTCCTCGTAATTGACACGTCCGGTCTCCTTGTCAACAGTATAGCTGATGGGACGGAACATCAGTCCGGAGAAGTTTACCGGGCTGCCGTGCGACAGGTGACCGCCATGAGACAGATCCATGCCCATGAAAGTGTCGCCTGCGTTGAGGCAAGCCATGAACACAGCCATGTTGGCCTGTGCGCCACTGTGAGGCTGTACGTTGGCCCATTCGGCGCCAAACAGTTTCTTTGCACGCTCTATGGCCAGATTCTCAGCCTCGTCCACTATCTGGCATCCGCCGTAGTAACGCTTGCCGGGATAGCCTTCGGCATATTTGTTGGTGAGACATGATCCCATGGCGCGCATGACTTCGTCGCTGACAAAGTTCTCGCTGGCGATCAACTCTATGCCGCGACGCTGACGCAAATGCTCGCGGTCGATGATGTCGAAAATCTGATTGTCTCTCTGCATGGTTGTGTTTTATTAAGGTATGTGTTTTATACTTCCGTAAAGCCTGCTATGAGGCGGTTATAGGGGCGGTTATAGGGGTGACAACTGCTGTAATGGCACCTGCGGGGTGCCACCACTGTATGCGGCTGCCGGGTAAGTCAGCCTCCGAAGTTGTCGTAATGTATGGACGACGGCTCGACGCCGAGGTTGTAGAGCATATTGTTCACGGCGTTGCTCATCGGGCCCGGGCCGCACATATAGTACTCGATATCCTCGGGAGCGGGATGGTCCTTGAGGTATGTCTTGAACATCACGTCGTGCACGAAGCCGGGAGTGTAAGCCACGCCAGCCGCATCGGCTGCCGGATCGGGACGGTCCAGAGCAAGATGGAACTTGAAGTTGGGGAATTCCTTCTCAAGCTGCAGGAAGTCCTGGAGATAGAACACCTCGTTCAGCGCACGGGCACCGTAGAAGTAGCTCATCTTGCGGTCGGTGGTGTGAAGTGTCTTGGTCATCCACATGATCTGTGCGCGGAGGGGAGCCATACCGGCGCCGCCGCCCACCCAGATCATCTCGGCCTTGGAGTCGACGATGGGATGGAAGTCTCCGTAAGGACCGGACATCATTACCTTGTCGCCCGGTTTCAGTGAGAAGATGTAACTGGACGCGATTCCGCAGGGTACATCCTGGAAGCCAACCTGAGGCTTCGGCTTGAAAGGCGGAGTGGCGATGCGGACGGTCAGCATGATGCGGTCGCCCTCCTCGGGATAGTTGGCCATGGAGTAGGCACGTACCGTCTCCTCGTCGTTCTTGGCCTTAAGGCCGAACAGACCGAACTTCTGCCATGCAGGCAGGTATTCGTCACCGATCAGCGACTTGTCGATGTCGCCGTCGTATGTCATCTCGTATTTAGGTATGCGGATCTGGGCGTAGCTTCCGGGGATGAAGTTCATGTGCTCGCCCTCAGGCAGCTTCACGATAAACTCCTTGATGAACGTAGCCACGTTCTTGTTGGAGATGACCTCGCATTCCCATTCCTTGACGTCGAGAGCGGATTCCGACACCTTGATGGCAAGGTCGTTCTTCACCTTGACCTGGCATCCGAGACGCCAGTGGTCCTTGATTTCCTTACGGCTGAAATGGACGGCCTCGGTGGGAAGGATGTCACCGCCACCGGAAAGAACCTGAACCTTGCACTGACCGCAGCTGCCCTTGCCGCCGCAGGCCGACGACAGATGCACGCCGTTCTCGCCGAGAGTGGCCAGCAGCGACTTTCCCGCCTGGGCATGAAGCAGCTTGGAGCCGTCGTTGATGTCTATGGCTACCTCGCCCGAATTCACAAGCCAATGCTTGCACACTAACAGGATGATGGTCAGGGCCAGGACTATCACAAGGAATATAAGGCCTGCCACCAGAACGTTGTTCCAAATTATATCGCAGATATACATAGCCGATAGAATCAAAGTTTAATACCGAGGAAGCTCATGAAGGCGATGCCCATGAGACCGGTGATGATGAAAGTGATTCCGACGCCGCGCAGCGGAGCGGGCACTTTGGAATTGTCGAGACGTTCGCGGATTGCGGCCAGGCAGGTGATGGCCAGAAGCCAGCCGATACCGGAGCCGGCACCGTAAACAGTGGCCGTCCAGGCGTTGCTGAACTCACGCTGCTGCATGAACAGCACGGCGCCGAGGATGGCGCAGTTCACTGCGATAAGCGGCAGGAATATACCCAACGAGTTGTACAGCGCGGGGGTGTATTTCTCTATCACCATTTCCAGAATCTGTACCAGGGCTGCGATAACTGCGATGAACATGATCAGGCCCAGGAATGATATGTCGGTTTCGGCATATTCCTTGCCCAGCCAGCTCAGCGCGCCGGGTTTCAGCAGATATTCGTTGATGCACCACGATACGGGGAGCGCAATAAGCAGTACGAACGTAACCGCCACGCCCAGTCCGAAAGCCGTCTTAACGTTTTTGGATACCGCCAGGAACGAACACATTCCCAAGAAATAGGCGAATATCATGTTGTCGATGAAAATCGACCGTATGAAAAGATTTAAATTTTCCATTATTTCAAGCGAATGTGGTTATTTTTCCTGAAGGTCCTTGTTGACGGAGCGGTGTACCCAGATGATGCAAGCCACCACTATCAGCGCCATGGGAGGCAGAATCATCAGACCGTTGTTCATGTATCCGGCCTGATAGAAACTGTCGGGGAATATCTGGCAGCCGAAGATGGTGCCGCTTCCCAGCAGCTCGCGGAAGAAGCTGACGATAATCAAGATGATGCCGTAACCCAGACCGTTGCCGATACCGTCGAGGAAAGCCGGCCAGGGACGGTTGTTGAGGGCGAAAGCCTCCAGACGGCCCATGATGATACAGTTGGTGATGATCAGTCCTATGAACACCGACAGCGCCTTGGAGACTTCGTAATTATAAGCCTTCAAAACCTGGTCGACTATCACAACCAATGCGGCCACGACCACCAGCTGCACGATGATGCGGATGGACGAGGGGATGGTCTTGCGCATCAGCGAGATAATGACGTTGGCGAATGCGAGCACTGCTGTTACCGAGATGGTCATCACCACGGCCGGCTCCATCTTGGCCGTCACGGCCAGCGCCGAACATATACCGAGAATCTGGACTATGACCGGGTTGTCCTTCGACAACGGGTTTACCAAAGGTATGAATGATTTTTTCCAGTTCATTTGTTATCAGATTTTAGTGCGGCGAGGAAGGCCGAGTAAGGTTCCAACGAGTTAAGAAGCATTTTCTGAACGCCCTGAGATGTGATGGTACCGCCCGAGATGGCATGTACCCAGGCGCCCGTGGCGGGTTCCTGGCCGTTCTTCACAACCTTTACGCTCTGGAACTGACCGTCGGTGGAGAACACGTCCTTGCCCTCGAACTGCTTCTGGAATGCGGGCTTTTCTATTTCGGCGCCAAGTCCGGGAGTCTCGCCCTGATGTGCGAAATAAGCTCCGTAGATGGTGTCGCCGTTATTGTCGAACGCTATGTAGCCCCAGATGGGTCCCCAGAGTCCGGCACCGTAAACGGGCAGAATGTATTTCAAGCCCTTGTCAGTATTGCATTCGAACACTGGGAGCTGACGCTGGTCAGGAGCTTTCTTCACTTCCTGGTCAACCTTCACATCGAAGGGATCCTGCGAGGCGTCGATTTTCTCACCCTTGTCGTTCACTATATATGAAGCAGTGATGTGTTCCTGCCACAGAGTGGCTATGTCCTGACCCTCGGAGGGAGTGATAAGAGCGGCGGCCAGAATCTGGCGGCGCGTGTCGTTCTGTATATTCTCTACCTGTTTGGGTCGCAGTGCCTGATAGACCACCGACAGCACGACTCCCACAAGCACCACAAGCACTGTGGAATAGATGATGGTGTATGTATTGCTTTGACGGTTCATAATCTGAGTATTAAAGGTTGCGGACCGTCAAGCGGCGCATACGTTTGCGAATGTTGGAGTTGACCACACAGTAGTCGATAAGCGGAGCGAAACAGTTCATGAGCAGAACCGCGAGCATCGCGCCCTCGAGATAACCGGTGTTGTAGCAGCGGATCAGGATGGCGACGATGCCTATGAGCGCTCCGTATATATATTGTCCTACGCGTGTGCGGCAGGCCGTGACAGGGTCCGTGGCCATGAACGTGATGGCGAACAGGAAACCGCCGAGTCCGAGCTGCTCAAGAGGCTTGAGGTAGGTGACGGGGTAAAGGGGGCTTGCCCAGTTGTGGGCAACCACAGCCATCAGGAAGCCGCCGGCAAGGCCGGACAGGATGATGCGCCAGTTGCCTACGCCCGACAGAAGCAGGATTGCCATACCTATGAAGATACAGAGGCTTGAGGTCTCGCCCCATGATCCGGGATAGAATCCCATGAATATGTCCGTTGCCGAGAGGGGATCGCCTAATATGTTGGTGACAATGCCGGTGGGTTCGGTCTGCGAAGCAAGCTGACCCAGAGGCGTCGCGCCGGAATATCCGTGGACGGTGGACTGGCTGCCGAGCTGCACGAACACGTTGTCGCCGCTCATCTTCGACGGATAGCTGAAGAAAAGGAAAGCGCGCGTCACCAGGGCCACGTTCAGGAAGTTATAGCCTGTGCCGCCGAACACTTCCTTGGCGAAGATAACCGAGAATGCCACCGCAACGGCCAGCATCCATACGGGAGTGTCCACAGGGCATATCATCGGAATCAGCAGACCCGAGACCAGGAAACCCTCCTGAATCTCCTCGTGGCGGATCTGGGCGATGATGAACTCGATGCCGAGACCTACGGCGTATGCCGTGATGATCTGAGGCAGGACGGCCCAGAAGCCATAGAAGAATAACGACCAGAAATTGCGGTCGGCGTCACCGATCGCCATGTTGTGCTGCAGACCGATGTTCCACATACCGAACAGGCAGCAGGGCAGGAGCGCTATGACCACCGTGATCATGGCACGCTTCGAGTCGTTGCTGTCGTGGATGTGAACGCCGGATTTGCCCGTCTCGTTGGGCGTGAACAAGAAGGTGTAGAAGCCGTCGAATACAGACTGGAGCTTGGAGTATTTGCCTCCCTTCTCAAACTGCGGCTTGATCTTGTCTATGTTCTTTTTTAATCCTTTCACAATATAAAGGTGTTAGAATGTTTTCGGGGAGGTTAGATTGTTTCCTGACGCAGGTAGTCGAGACCTTCGCGCACCATCTTCTGGAGTTCCAGTTTGGAGGTGTCCACGAATTCGGGCAGGGCGAAGTCCTCGGGAGCCACTTCGTAGATGCCTAATTTCTCCATGCGGTCTATGTCCTTGGCCATGATGGCCTTGATCAGGTATTCGGGATATATGTCCATCGGGAACACGCGGTCATATTCATTGTTCATGATCATGGCGCGGTGACCGCCCCGGATACGGGCGTCGAAATGGAATCCCTTGCCCAGACCCTTCAGGAAAGTGGGGAAAGTGTTGTGTACTGAATATTTGACGGGCGACATCGAAGCCCAGCCCATGAACTCGTCGGCTGTATCGCCTTCCTCTATCACCGTGATCTGACGGTAGGGGTAGCGGAGGAAGCCTTCATCAGACTTGATCTGCGAGCCTGTCAGGACGTTGCCCGATATGATTCGTTTGTTCAGGCCGTCGTCCACAAGCTGGCCTTTGAGCATATCCTTGACTGCGGCGCCGATCAGAGTCTGTACCAGGTGAGGATCCTTGACCTCAGGACCTGTCAGAGCCACGACTGTGGAGAAGTCGAGCACGTTGCTGTCAAAGAATTTGCCGATGCGGGCTGCGGTGACAGCGTCGAGGGTCCATACCACGTCGCCCTTGTCCACGGGGCGGATGGCGGCTATCTGTGTGCCCACATTGCCGGCGGGATGCGGCCCCCGGAACTTAACCACTTCGGCAGCCTTGCTGTCAATGTCGGTGTCGTAGGGAACAGACAGGTAGACCTTGCCGTCGGTGAGCTTAGCCAGGATGGTCAGACCTTTCTCCAGCATCTTCAGGTCGATATTGTCGGACATGGAATATGCAAGGGGCGCGGAATCGAACGCCGTGACGAATATGTCGCGGGGAGTCTGAGGCATGAACGGCACCATGTCGAAAGGACGCTGGCGCAGCATTGCGAACAGACCCGACTGCTTCAGCGACATCAGGATGGCGTCGCGCGACGAGGCATCGGCCTTGAGGACGGCTGTCTCATTGCCTGAGGCGTCGACCTTGATATACTCGATTTTGCGTCGTTCGCCTCGGTGCACTTCGGCTATGGATCCGGCTACAGGGCTGACGATGCGAAGATTCTCGTCCTCTTTTGCATAGAACAGGGGATCGCCTGCCTTGACGGTGTCTCCCTCCTTGACGGCCGATTTCCATTTATAGCCCGGGAAATCGTCAGGCACAAGTCCGAATGTCTTCGTGACGGTGTCTTGCGTAATCCGGGCGGAGGCTTCCCCCGTCAATGGAATGTCCAGCCCTTTCTTAATCTTGATAACCTTTGACATTACTACAAAGTCCGATTATGGTGTTATAGGATGCGGGCATACGTGCATGGTGACCTCAATATGCTAAAAGACAAACAATTACGCCAGACGCGGCTGCGGGTCGCGAATTGGCGATATTTTTCTTTAATCGCATCAACTGCAAAAGTACAAAAAAAACTTAAAATGGCCAAATAAATCACGTCTCGCACTATCACGAAGGGTGTAGACGGTCAGAGGGTTCGCATGAGCCGGCATGGAAATCTGTGTGGAATTCGTGCGCGGATTTTGACCATTAACAAATTTTTGTTAATTTTACAAGCGCAAAGAATGTATATGAACTCAATCCCTCTCCAATTGTTAATAAAATAGAAACAATCAAAAAACACAAAGTTATGAGAGGTACGGAAGATAACAGACCCATGGCGCCAAAATCGGCGCGTGTGGTGTTCGGAATCATTATGGTTCTGGTATATCTGGGAGTCGGTTTGCTGTTTATACTCAATGTGTTCAGCATCGACAACCAGACGGTAAGCGTCATCATAGGCGCGTTGCTGTTCGTATACGGCATCTGGCGAGGATACAGACTGTATAAAGGCGTAAACTGAGGTTGAAGGCTTAACCCCGGGTTTCGCCATAACCAAAGAAACCTTGAGGAAAAAGTTGAATGGTAATAAAGTAAACCGTTCCATGTGTCGGTAGTCAAAAAGACATACGATACATGGGCGGTTGGCTTGTATGTAAAGATAAGGAAGGGAAGCGGACATGAAGATACGGAACATAGCCATATACGGACTTCTTGGTATATTGGGACTCGGCATGGCATCATGCACCAAGATCAAGCGTGGAGAATACGCCAAGGGCACAGCCACAGTGTTCTGCGACGACGGCTTTAAGAAGATACTCGATGAGGAAATCGAAGTTTTCGAATATTCTTACCCGGGTAGCTCGATAATACCGTTCTACGTAGACGAGCAGTCGGCCATCGACACCCTCCTGGCAGACGGCACCCAGTGCATCGTGGTGACTCGCGAGCTGACCAAGGACCAGGTGAAGTACATGAAAGACAAATGGAAACGTGTGGTACGTCAGCGTCCCATCGCCGTTGATGCCGTGGCTTTGATTACCAACAAGGACAACAACGTGAAGGCAATGTCAGTGACTGAAGTGGGCAAGATACTGAACGGTCAGCTGACCAGATGGAGCGAACTTGCCGGAAACGACACAACAGCCATCAAACTGGTGTTCGACAACGCCGGCAGCTCCACGATTTCGTACATGCGCGACAAGTTCATGCCTAAAGGTGCGAAAATATCCGACAATCCACATGCCTTCGCCCAGAAGAATAACGCTGCGGTGTTCGATGTTGTGAAAAAAGATAAAAATGCACTCGGCATCATCAGCGTGTCGTGGCTGGGCGACGACCTGAGCCTGGCTAAGGACGTGCCTGTGGACAAACGTTACGAAGACTATCAGAATCAGAACGATACGATCGCCACGAACCTCACAACCGAGGTTAACGTGATGAAGATAAGCAATCCTACGCCCGAGAACGATTTCGATCCCACGGCGTATATGCCTTACCAGGTTTATATAAATTCGGGCGAATATCCGTTATTTAGAAAGGTGTACATGATATCCACGGCGGGAAACAGCAACGTGTTGCACAGTTTCTACGTGTTTGTCACCGGATTCGCCGGACAGAAGATTATATCCATGACCGGCATCCTGCCTTACAACGTGACGGCACGCCGTGTGGAACTGAAATAAAGAAACAGAATAGGAAATCAAATAACCTACTGCATATATGAAACTTAAAGGATTAATGACGCTCTGCATAGCCGGAGCAAGCGCCTTGGGAGTATATGCCCAGACCCATGTGGAGGGTCAGGAGTACTACCGGGCAGACCAACTTGAGAACGCCAAGGAATTGCTGACACGCGCGCTGTCCAACAGCGGTACCGACAAGGCCGTGGCAAACTACTACCTCGGCATGATTGCGGCCGACGAGAAGGACAACGCGACAGCCGCCAAGTATTTCGAAGCCGGCGTACAGGCCAACCCCGAATACCCGTTCAACTATGTGGGTCAGGGTATGCTGAAACTCGCAAGCGGAGACCAGAAAGGTGCCGAAACATCGTTCAAGGAGGCTCATAAGCTCTCCAAGAAAGATCCCGCTCTGGAAATAGCCATTGCCCGTGCATACGAGGACTCTGATCCCGTGAAGTACGAGAAGCAGATTGCCAAGTGCGTGGAGAAGGCCCGCAAGTACAACATGAAGAACCCCGCCATCTACGTATTCGAGGGCGACCAGCTTCGCGTCAAGAAGGATGTGGGCGGTGCCGCTGCCAAGTACGAGATGGCCAAGAACTACGATAAGAACGCAACGGAGGCTTACGTTAAGTATGCCAACCTGTTCACACGCGTAAACCCCGACTACGCAGTCAAGATGCTTCAGGAGCTGCTGACCGTGAACCCGCAGTCAGCTCTCGGACAGCGCGAGCTGGCAAACGCCTACTATAACAAGAAGGACTATGCCAACGCCGTCAAGCAGTATGGTGCGTACGTAAACAATCCCAGCCACTTTGAGAGCGACGAGAACCGCTACGCGTTCCTGCTGTTCTACGGCGGTCAGTTCAAGGAGGGTTACGACTTCGCCACCAAGCGTCTGAAAGAAGATCCCAGCGACTTCACCGCACAGCGCTATCAGTTCATGAACGCAGCCCAGCTGCCCGACATGAAGGAGCTGACTCTGGAGCTGGCCGAGAAGCTGTACGCAGCCCACAAGGCCAACCCCGAGAAGAACAAAATGGCCATCATCGACTACACCCTTATCGCCGACGAGCTTGACAAGGCTAAGCGCATCGACGAGGCCGTTGACGTGTTGAAGAACGGTATCGCCGCCAATCCCGACAACTCCAGCCTGGACAAGCAGCTTGCAATGGTTTACGTAGACAAGAGCGACCTGGTAAGCGCGGCCAATGCCTACAAGCAGTATCTGGCCAAGACAGAGGAGCCTACTTACAACGACTACATACAGCAGGCTACATTCCTGTTCTATGCCGGAGTTCAGAATAAGGACAACCCCACAGAGGCCAACAAGTACTTCGACGAGGAAAGAGAGATACTGAACAAAGCAGCCGAGGCATATCCCGGCTTCTACAAGCCCAACAAGATGCGTGGAGACATCGACAAGCAGACAGCTTCGGAGGCCGATGCGCCCGCAGCTGCAGTACCGATGTACACAAAGTCTATCGCCGAGTTCGAGAGCCTCGAGCAGCCCAGCAACGCAGCCATAAAGGATGCTTGCGACATGTATCTGTATATGGGCAACTACTACGTCAAAGGCGGTGATAACGCAAACGCCAAGGCAATGTTCAACAAGTATCTGGAACTGCGCCCGAATGACGAGGCTGTAAGAAACTACGCGAACACGCTCTAAGAATTCATCTCAAGTATCCGGCTAAGCCGGATGCCTGAACAAAACATAAGTGCCGCACGGACTTCGGACCGTGCGGCGCTTTTTTAGTTCGCCCGACATGGGCAT
>DESI01000094.1 GCA_002361235.1 Porphyromonadaceae bacterium UBA3318
AGTAGCTCAGTTGGTAGAGCATCAGCTTCCCAAGCTGAGGGTCGCGGGTTCGAGCCCCGTTTACCGCTCAAAGCATTTTATCCAATTTGACTCCGCATTCCTTCGATGCGGAGTCGTTTTTTAAGGTCTGTCCATAACATTATAGTTGAAATTCAGATTATTTTATTATCTTTGTGCGTTGAATACTAATACTTTCTTAAACAGACTTAAACGCACATCTTTTCAGACCGACACCATCATGAAAACTAAAATATCCCGACTGTTGAACTTTGAGGTTATTCTTTTCTCAGTAATACTGCTCGTGCTGCTGGTAGACGTTCTGATGCCTACGCATAAGCTCCGGCTCAGCGAACAGACTTTTACCGTGCCGACAGCCACCAAAATGACTGCGGAGTTCGATAAGGATGATGCCGTCAAGGTCCCTGTCGCCGCCGGGACCGAGGTGCAGATAGCGGGATATTCCAATAACGGTCTGTTCCTGAAATATCTTGCCGTCACGCCCGACGGTACTCGCGCATTTCTGCGCCCCGACCAGATAGACATACCCGTCATTCCCAAATACGGACCCGCAAAAGGTCAGAAAGTGAAAGTGACCAAAGCCTTGTTCCACGACTCCGGCGAAGTCAAGGATTTTGAGGGCGTAACCGAGGACGGCACCAAGGTGGAACATCTCGGATCCACCAATTTCCTCCCCGTATTTGATGGCGTGAACAAGCTGGCGTTCGAGGCCGAGCCGCGTCAGGCCATCATGACCAAGGAGAAATTTGAATCGAAACTGCCTGAACTGACGCTTGAAAACTGCGAGAAACTCATCGGCCCCGCACAACTTAATGTGCCCGACGGCAAGGGAGGACGTCGCGTCTCGTTTTTCGTCAACACGCTTGATAAAGCCGACGGCCATCTGTATCTGCCGTCCGTCACGTTCGACGCCGAAGGCAAAGCCGTCAGCCACACCTATAAGCACGACCGCTACCGCAACGGATATGCCCTGAAATATCTGCCCTGGACCGACAGGATAGCCGATATGCCGCTCACGTCGTGGCTGATACGGTCCAACCTCTATCGGGCCACCAGATTCGGCGACGGCGCCATGCAGACCGTACTGAAATATATAGTCTACATATTCGGGTTCATCGGCGAGCTGATATGGATATTCTGTCTCGGCGCGTTGCCGGTGGCCTTTATATGGGCGCTGATGCACTGCCGCTATGCGTTCTATCCGCTGGGCGACCGTATGCTGCTGATCCTGGCTGCAGTGGTCGGAGTCGTATCGGCTTATTACTGGTACGTGTGCCTGATACTATGGGGTGCTTACGCGCTGTTCGCGCTGCTGATGATTCCTGTGGTATATTTCATTTACAAGATTGTGGCCTGGTCGCTCGACAACGACGTGCCGCACCGCCGCTGTCCCAAATGCCGCCGTCTTGACACCATCGGTTATGTCAGCACCGACAGTCTCGGCTCCACCACCGGCATGCGCGACGCTACGGAAGACCGTGTGGTAAGGGACAACAGCACGGCCACCGAGCAATATACCCATGTCAAATACAAAGACGGCTTCAGCATGAAGACCAACCGCACTCTGATTACTGACATTAATCAGGACATGGAAACGACCACCTACCGCCAGCAGGTACGCACCGACCAGTACCGCGAGCACTTCCGGTGCAGTTGCTGCGGCTACAAGGAGGACCGTCTGCGCAGCCAGAGCACCGTGCTGTCGTCCAAGCGCACCGGCATCAGCCGCTGGCTCAACCGCGACACTGTCGTCACCAAGCTCCCTAACCAGTAAAGCGTAAAAAAGCGGGTCGCCTTAATGAGCGATAGCCCAGGAGGTGATGTTGCGTTCCGTGGATGAGAATTCCACTCCTACCTTGACCACGGTGCGGGGATCGGCAAGATAGCGGTCGGCGTAATGTTTTTCGTCAATCCGGGCTAACGCGGTCTCAGGCGACTTGTCTACCTTGAACTCCATGACATAGATGTAGCTGCCGGTCTCCACAGTCATGTCGATGCGGCCGAGTCCGGTGTGCAGTTCGCATTGCACGCTCATGCCCATCAGCTTGCACACGATATACATGACATCGCGGAACCGGCCCTCATACACCTTGTCATTATCTCCGGTCTCGCTGTACGGCACGCCGGCCAACAGGGACTTCAATATGTTCATGAATCCCTCGACATCGCCTTCTTCAAGAAACGAGACGCAATCGTAAATCAGCATGGCGCCTTCGGAGCCATCGTTTCGGTTTACATAGAATGGGAACAGAGCCTCCATCATTCCGTTCTGAACCTCCGAATTGGGAAAGCCGAGGCGGTAAAGAGTGCGTTCGCCCATCTTGCGTGTACCTTTGATTGTAAGGTAGCCGCTCTGGAACAGCAACGGTATCGGATCGCTGAATTCGGGATCGAGTCCCATCAGCTCGTTTTCGGTACGTGTGGCACCGTCGAGGCGCGACAGGTCGATGTTCCGGTCGCGAAGAAGCTCCACAAGCATGGTCGGTGTGGCCGTAAGGAACCAGTAATCCGCAAAGCGGCGCGATTCCATCACGTTGAGAAGACTGAAGGGATTGTATATACCCTCGGCCTCATCCTCCGAGAAACGATATCCGTCATAACTTTTTTTCAGGCGTGCGCATGTGTCCTCGAAGCTCATGCGCTGCTTTTCGGCGAGAAGCTCGATACCGCCGCGCATATAGGTAATAAGTTCCGTCTCCGTGATGCCGCATATCGAGTTATATTCCGGTTCCATAGTCAGGTCGCGCAAGTTGTTCAAGTCGGAGAACACGCTGACCTTGCCGAACTTTGTCACGCCTGTAAGGAAAGCGAAGCGGATATAGGGATCGCATGTCTTCAGCACTCCGTAGAATCCCTTCAAGGTCTCGCGGAATCTGTTTTGTCTGTCCCGACGGCTCTTGCCGATATTCTGCTGCAACGGCTTGTCGTATTCATCAATGAGCACCACTACCTGTCTGCCGGTAATGCTGTGGATGGTCTCGATGACTCTTTTAAAACGCAGGGAGAAACTATCGGGAGTATATTGTACTCCATAAATATTCTCCCAGTGCGCCAGATTACTTTCAAGCACCTGGTCAAGAGACGAGTCGTCCTTGGTATAGTCTTGCGCGTTGAGATCAAGGTGCAGGACCGGATATTCCTCCCACGTAATGTCGTCGTGACTGTCAATTGCCAGACCTTTGAACAATTCACGTTTACCCTGAAAGAACGCCTCAAGCGTAGAAAGCAACAGACTCTTGCCGAACCGTCGCGGACGGCTCAGAAAATAATACTCTCCCTTAGTGATGAGGCGGTAGATGAATTCCGTCTTATCAATATACAGGAATCCATTACGGATAATTTTCTCAAAGTTCTGTACCCCTATCGGATATTTCTGAATCTCATTCATAATCGGCTGATATGCGTGATGACTACAAATTTAAACAAAAAAACTGAAAACATAACACTCAATTTGATTTCCAATCCTGCTTCAAAAATAAATATCAGATACCACACAGATGTTTTATTGTAAATTTATGTTAATTGCGCAATACCCCAGTATGTATTATTGTTAATTCATGTTAAATGCAAGAAATATTTTATGTTTTATAGCATTGTTTTAGAAAAGAATTTGTAATTTTGCATTGAGTTTTTCATGGTATTAGATTTTTAAGGTTAACGCAAGATTGGTTGTCGTGATGACAATCAATTTTTTTTGCGCCAATTTTATTGTAATCCTAAAATCCGCAAGCAATCTC
>DESI01000032.1 GCA_002361235.1 Porphyromonadaceae bacterium UBA3318
ATGTGACTGAGTCAAAAG
This sequence comes from Porphyromonadaceae bacterium UBA3318, assembly GCA_002361235.1. Classification (GTDB taxonomy): domain Bacteria; phylum Bacteroidota; class Bacteroidia; order Bacteroidales; family Muribaculaceae; genus Lepagella. The sequence goes on from DESI01000032.1 coordinate 19, forward strand.
GCTAAATCTGAGGTGCAGCTGCGAGTCTATGGTAATATCTCTTTCGGATATGCCATTTATATATGTTTTTTTACAATTTCTCTTTAGTTTTTTTGCCTTGCCCGGTGTCTTTTCGGTTAATTTATCCGTTCTCCTCGGTCACAGCCGCGAGGCTGCTCCCTCTGAGACCGAATAAATTACCTCGAAAATCCACCGCCCTGGCGTATACATTTTTTAAGGAACGATGCCTTAATGTTTCTTAGTTTAACCTTCCGGAATCCTTAAAAGTTCAGAATTCGGTGAAACAATAAGGCAGCAGCGAGGCGACGGTGGGGAAGCGCAGGATGCGTTCGCGGCCATAGAGCAGGACTTCGATAGTGCCGTAGGCGGCTTCGTATTCCAGCAGGGCCTGGCGGCATACGCCGCATGGGGAGATGGGCTGTCCCTGGAAGCAGAGTTCGTAGGGAGTCCCCTCCTCGTGTCCGTTCATGGTCCAGGCGGCTATGGCTATCTTCTTCATCGCTACGCCCGGATAGAGGGCGCCGGCCTGGAAGGCCGCGTTGCGCTCGGCGCACATCGTGGGCGAGAATGCGGCGTTCTCCTGGTTGGAGCCGGTCACTATCTCACCGTTGGCCATAAGCAATGCCGCTCCCACATGGAAATGCGAGTAGGGCACGTAGCTGGTGCGTGTCATGGACTTGGCGCGGTCTATCAGTCCGCGGTCCTCGGCCGTGAGTTCGTCGTATGTCAGTTCCTCGATTTCGGTTACTATCTGCAGCTTTTTCATTTCTTGAATTTCGCAGTATGTTTCTTGATTATGTTCAGTGTTGATTTATCGGCCAGGAATATTGAGTTCAGGCCCTGGTCCTCCTGGGCAGGGTCGCCTGTATAGTCGTCGCCCGGTTCCCAGACGGCATGTTTGGGCTTGGCCTCGCCGCCCCAGCCCCAGAAGTTGAGGCCCGAGATGGTGCCGTCGGCCACCAGGCCGCACATGTAGTCGTAGAACGCGTCGCGGGCCTCGGTCGGGCTGCCTGGTTCTAATCCCATGTTATCGCGCGGATAGCCGAACTCCTCTATGACGAGCGGTTTCTTCATCTGTCTGGCCTTGGCGGCGTGCAGGCCGATGTATTCCTTGGCTTTCTCGCACGAAACGCCCACGTGCTGTTTCAGGCTGTCGGGATGCGCCCAGCTCCAGTTGTATGGCCACAGATGGGCGATGGCATAGTCTATCTCGGGCATGGCGTGGATGTCGGCCCAGAGTTCCAGATCCTGCTCGCAGCCATGCTTACCCTCGCTGCCGGTCGATACCAGGTGGTTGGGGTCAACCTCCTTGATGGCACGGGCCGTCTCCTGAATCCAGCTCTTGAGGTAAGGCTTGCCTTCGTCCGAGAAACTGCGTGGTTCGTTGGCCACCTGCCACGACATGATGGCGGGGGAGTCCTTGTAGGGCTTGCCGGTGTAGCGGTTGGTGCGCCCAGCCATGAAACGGGCATGGTCGGTGGCCATGCGGCGAGCGACCGTATCCATTACGAACGCCTTGACATAGTCGTTGTACGCCGGCCAGCCGTCCACCGAGGGCACCGGAGCCTTGCCGCGTCCGGCCCACTCCAGGTACGATCCGTAGCCACCGCTCCATTCCCAGGCGTTGTTCAGGTAGATTACGCCCTTCATGCCGCGCTTCTCCATTTCCGACAGCAGGAAGTCCAGACCCGCCAGGATGGTGTCGTTGTAAACACCGGGGGCCGTCTCCAATGTCGGCTCGATGTGCGACGGGATGTGGCGGTCGCCCTGACCGCCGGCTAAGATGCGCAGGTTGTCCAGACCCAACGCGTGGAGCGAATCCAGCTCGCGCAGCAGGCGCGCGCGGTCGCCGCCGCGTCCCTCGCTGCATAAGATGGCACCGTACCAGAAATTGGTGCCGATATATTTATAAGGCTGGCCGTCGAGTGTGAACTCGCCGTTCTCAACCTTTACTAAGCCTGTGGACTCCTGCTTCGTGGTCTTTGTGCCGCATGACAGGGCGCCGACGCCAAGTACACATGCCAGCATATACAATAGTTTTTTCATAGTCGATTTTTATGAGGTGTTACGTTATTGTTTCGAGGTCAGTTCCAGGATTTTGGGCACAATCAGGTTCAGGGTCGTGTCCGGATCGAGACGGTGGCCGCCATCGAAGTCCTGATACTGCGAATAATGCTGCAGGTATTCATCCTTGCCGTTCACCACGGTGTCCTGCGTGCCGAAGAAGGCCCACACCAGGTCGGGCGAGTCCGGATGCCTGCCGATGATTCCCGATTTAGGATCGAACTGCCTGGCCTCCAGCTTCTCGTATTTCTTCACTAATTTGTCGTTGACCTCGAAATCCTTCAGACCATCCTTGCGCGGATTGTGGAATGGCAGACGCTGGCCGGTAAATTCCGACAGCTTGCGGCTCACGTGGAAGCTGGGATTGATCAGGATGCGTTTGAATCCACGGAACTGCTGCGCGAACATACCGCCCATCGACGTGCCTACTATTACGGCGTCCGGGCTGATGAGCGAAGTAAGGCGTTTCAGTTCCGTCATGGCCATTTCGGGAGGCACCGCCAGGTCAGGCGTGATGACTTCATGTTTAGGCAGAGCGCGGCGCAACCGCTGGCACGTCGCCGACTGTCCCGACGACTGCAATCCGTGGAGATATACCACCTGAGGCTTCTTATTAGGCATCTGTTTCGTTTTTATCAGCTGTAAATTTAGAACAATTTACTTGGAAATGCAAATGCCGCAAAAAAATGAATTTAAAGTATCAGGGTTCAGTCATAGTGCGCGGACAGTCGAATCAGGATGTTGAAAAGCAATTATTTTTGCAGAGTGGATTTAAATTATTAACTTTGCAGACGCAAAGGGGTCCGGTAGCTCAGCTGGATAGAGCATCTGCCTTCTAAGCAGACGGTCCTGCGTTCGAGTCGCAGCCGGATCACCCCGTGGGCTTACGCCCCGCGACAGCCGCCTCCGGGCGGCTGTTTTCGTATCCGGCGGTGCGGAAGCCGCGGGCTTCCGCCACAGTCGGGGCTGCTGCATTAGGAACGCGGGCGCAACTGCGGTAAAAGCCCGCGGCTTTTACTTTTTCGTTTTCGGTCTTTTACTGCCGTTTTCTGCGTTTTTTCGGCTTTTTATTTGGCTGTATGGGAATTATGGGCTATTTTAGCCCAATCAAATTCCACGATATGGATTCCGCTCCTACCTCTGACTATAAAAGCCCGGTAAAACACAGAATGACACGCCGGGCGTCCTTCCATGACTATACAATGCCGGGAATCTATATGTTTACCTTGCAAAAGCATCCCGCTGCGCCGGTGCTGAGCCACGTCCTTGGCAATCCCGGCGTACGGTACGGCGAGAATGCGCCGCGTGTGGTACTGTCGGCCATCGGATGCATATTCGATGAGGAACTGCAGAAAACGGCATCCATGCGGTGCAAGGACCTCATTATCCGCAAGTATGTCATAATGCCTGACCATATCCATATATTATTGGAGTTGAAACGTATGCTTTCCCGCCCTGTTACCAGTCTTGTGGCCATAATCGAATCGGTCACTACGCGCAGATGCCGGGACTCCCGGCTGATTCCGCAGGAAGCCGGCGTGTTCAAAGGGGGCGGAATCCACGACCGTATCGTCTTTGACCGCCAACAGCTGGAAATATTGGAACGGTATATCACGGACAATCCGCGCCGGTTGCTTATAAAACGGAAGTATCCCGACCTGTTCCGGCGCAACCTGTCGGTGAAAATCAACGACGACATGGTGGACTGCGTAGGGAATATGTTCCTGTTGCGCAAGCCGATGCTTGCGGTGCATGTGCGGCGCAAGTGGAACGCCGCGGAGAAGGCCTCCTATAAGGCCCGGTGTATCGGCGCGATGCGTCAGGGTATGGTGTTGGTATCGCCCTTTATCCATCCCGTTGAGAATGAAATCAGGAAGCAGGCGTTGGCCGAGGGAGGCTCGGTAATCCGGATAGTGGACTATGGATTCGCCGAGCGGTTCAAGCCATCGGGCCAAGGGATGGACACCTGCGCGGAGGGGCGGCTGCTTTTAGTGGCTAAAGCGGGCACAGCCACCAGGAGGGAGGATATGAGCTATGACAAAGCCAGCCGCCTAAACGGCCTGGCCGAACGCCTGGCCGCGCTTACCCCGGATGCCACGGTCGCCCTGATGGGCGAGGGAGACAGAGGACGCTGACGGAACAGCGGAAGCCGCGGGCTTCCGCCACAGTCGGGGCTGCTGCATTCGGAGCGCGCGCAGGCTTCGGGCTTCGGGCTTCCGCTTAATGGCCGGTAATCACGAAGGTATTGAAGGAATGGGGCGGAAGGGATTGGTTCAGATATTTGGTGCCGACTTTCACGGAGAGAGATTGTAAGGTATCCTCGAAATTTCCGGCTACGACGACTGTGCGGTTGAAACGGATGGTGCCCTCCGCCGTCCAGGGGCAGCCGGGATAGGGGGTATAGCTGTACGCCTCGTTCTGATAGATCACCATGTCGATGGGTATGCCCTGCTTGCCGTATTCGTCGATGAACCTGCAGAAATAGTTGGCGTATGCCTGCAGATAGCGAGGGTCCTGGATGAAATAGTCCTGCGTGGCCAGTTTGCGGGGGAACTTGCCGTTGCGTTCGCCCAGAAATTTCATCTCGTCCTCGTCTATCCCCTCTACCGACCCGTAGAGCAGGTAATCTATGTTTGGATCGGCGTCATTGTGGCGGCTGCTCACCACGGGATAGTCGTGGTTGATTTTCATCCAGCTCGGCGGACTCCAGGGGGAAATCCAGAAGGTGAGGTCCGGGTTATACCGCTGGGCGGCCCGTATCAGGGGTATGATTCCGCGCTTGTCGCGTTCTATGTTGAAATGCTTCAGCTCGAGGTCGCCGGCCACTTCGTCGCAGCTGTACCATGAGCGGCCGTAATCGTTGCAGTTCATCGAGATACGGCCGCGCGTGAACTTCAGGTCGCCGTCCGGAGCGAAAAGATTGTGCATGATTTGGTTTTGCGTATTTTGTGCGCGGAACAGTTACTTTTTTGGGGACTGGAGTTGTTGATTTGGGATTAAATTACTAATTTTGCATTGCAAACACAGATTGAGTCTAATTGATTTGTGTACGGGAATTACACTACCTCGGCAATTCGGCCATGTGTTTCATCGTATGGCGGAAAGTAGTGGGACGGCTCTTTCCCGGTTTTATTATTTTACTTCTGCGTCCCGTCTTGCAGATCCCCGATCCTGTCGGTGTCAGACCATAGGATTGATGAGGATTTTGCAGGATTTTTTTGTTTCCGGAATCTTCATCTTTCATCAGTTGGCACACCCGGCAGGGAGTGGTAACAATTGAATTTTGTGCAATATTATTCACATTTAAATGTTCAAAGATGAGAATCAGAAACTTAATGACGACGGGGCTGGTGTGCATGGCCCTGGCAGGATTCGGGACAGTGTCCTGCAGTGATGACAACGACAACGGCGACAACGGAGGATCCGGGTCCGTAGAGAACGTGAATCCCGACAAGGTATTTCCGGCAGGCGTTCCGGCAGTAGTGTTCGGAAATTCCGTGACCAAGGATGCCCTGGGTCGTGTCACATCAATCGGCGACATAGCGAGTTTCGACTATGCCCCTGCCGAGGTGCGTTCCTCGGAATCCGACATGACAATGACATACTATGACGGAGAGCGTTACACGATCTATATCAATCTGAACGAAAAGGGATTCGTGCGTCATGCCGAAGCCTACTGCGATCATGAGCCCTATATGGAATGGGACATCAATTACGACAAGCAGAATCAAGTAAGTTATGTCCGTATGTACGAATATGAGGAAGATTCGCTGGAGGAAATCAGTTTCAAGTATTCGAACGGAGGTCTTGACAAGTATACGGGCAAGGGAAAAGTGTCAGGCCGGAGCGTAACTGGAAGCTGCGAGGTGTCATATACTGACGACGACTATCCGGAGGGCATAGCCAACAAGGACCGTTACATCATGTGGTATGACGGTATAGGTGGATTTGACTTCGATGTACTTCAGATAGCCTATTATGCCGGCCTGCTCGGTGTGGGTCCCGAAAAGTTGCCGCTGAAACTGGTACAGGAGCAGAAAGCCGGCAAGGAGACATACCGGGGAGTAGAAGCATACAGCTGGCGCCTTGACAGTAATGGATATCCCGCCTCGGTAACAACGGAATATAAGGACTATTATAACGGAAGTCTGGAAGAGAGCGGCAGCGATTCAACGCATTTCTCCTGGTGAGCCGTGTCGCATGAGTGCAAATGCTCATCAGCTTTGTGTGCGGACTATAATCTGAAGCGGTTAAGTTAATTTCAACCACTGACTTGAAGTCTGTTGCGTGAATAAGACAACAGGCTCGTGACCTTTAGACAAGGTGTAATGAGAAGGCCGGCGGCTCGCATGAACCGCCGGCCTTAGAACTTGCACACACTTCAGAGGCGGATGCGGCGGAAGTAGCGGAGGGACATCAGGCTGGCGCAGAGCAGGGCGACGTTGAAGCTCCAGTAGGCGCCGAGGTTGCCGCCGCCGAAGCCTGTGGCAAAGAGCATCAGCAACGGAATGCCGACGGCAATGTAGGACGTGACGGAAATCCACAACAGGTATTTCACCTGGCCGGTGCCTCGGATGGCGTTGCAGAATGTCAGCTGCGAGGCGTCGAAGTATTGATACACCACTAATGGCAGTATCAGCGCCGTGGCGCTGGCTATCACTTCCACCCCCTTGGCTCCTTCGGCCGAGGTGTTGATGAAGATGTTGATCAGCGGTTCGGCAAAGAGTATGAACACCAGCGAGGCGATGGTAGCCAGCACGAGGTTGATGTGCAGTCCGGCGCGCGCCACGGCTCCGGCTCCCTGCTCGTTGCGCAGTCCGGCGTAATAGGCCACGCGGATGGCCACTGCCGAGGCGAAGCTCATGAATACCATGAATCCGAGCTGGCTGATGGTGTTCACCACCTGATAGGCGGCGAGCTGCACCGGTCCGAACCATCCCACCACCACGGCGCCGACGGTCCACAGCACGCACTCGGCGCCGCTCTGAAGCATCAGCGGCCATGATGTCTTCCACGCCCTGACACGCTCGGCGCCACGCCGGCAACGCGCGGTGAACCCTCCCTGATAGTCACGGTATCTGTGCAGCTTCCGGAACGCCGCCCACATGGACAGCATGGCCACCGTACGCGCGAATACAGTGGCGATACCCGCGCCTGACAGTCCCATCTCGGGGAAGCCTAACTTACCGTATATCAGAACCCAGTTGCCGAATATGTTGAGCAGGATGCCTCCGACAGTGACCCACATCGGCACGGAGGTGTATTCGATGCCGTTGGAGCTCTGCGCCAGCACGTTGTATATGGCCATAGGCACCGGCATGAGCATCAGTATCAGATAATAGGACTGAATCTGAGCCAGCAGTTCCGGTGCCTGGCCCATATAGGGGAGCATGAAATACATCAGGCCCATTATCAGGGTGCAGATCAGGGCCATGGCCATGTTCACCTGCAGCGAGCCGCGCGTTATCGAGCCGGCCTCTCGGCATTTCCGTTGCGAATACAGCGCCCCGACCAGCGGCGTCACGCCGCTGGCCAGGCCCATCATCATGACGTTGGGCACCAGAAACAGACTGTTGACGAACGCGGCGGCTGCCAGTGAATTGACACTGTAGTGGCCCACCATGATGGTGTCGCTGAACGCGAACACGATAACGCTGAGCTGGGTCACCAGAATCGGACCTCCCAGTTGCAGCAGCTTGCGATACTCCTCTTTATATTTTTTCAGAAATCCGGTCATATAAAATCCGCTTAGCTCCTTGAATCCTAAATGGCAAAAACTCCGTATGTTGAGTAACGGCAAGGACACTCCTATTATTTGATGATTGATAATTTTATGCTCCAAAAAGGACATTTGTTGGTCAAATGTACGCATTTTAATATATGCGTCAATTCTTTGGCTGTCTTTTTGCGTTTATTAAGAGTAGCGAAATTCCACATAGAATCATATCTTTATGGCAAAATACAGACGCTCCATATTGACTCTTGTTATAGCCGCGGCCGGTGTCGCGGGCGTCAGCGCACAGGGCGGCGTGGTGAGCCTGGACTCATGCCGCAGCATGGCGTTGCGCAACAACAAGACCATCGCGATAGCGCAGGAGACGGTGACCGGCACCGGCTATGACCGCAAGGCGGCCAAGGCCATGTATCTGCCCGGCATCGATTTCAGCGCCGCTTATATGTACAATCAGCGTAAGATCAATCTGCTGGCCGAGGACGCCAAACTTCCCACCATGTCGTTCAATCCCGGCACCGGCAAGTTCGATTGGAACATACTTACCGACCCTTCGGGCAATCCGATCAAGAATCCCGACGGCGGAGGTTACATTCCTACCGAGGTGGCCGTGATACCCAAGGACGCGCTGAGTTTCGACACGCACCATATCTTTACGGGCGCGGTGACGCTGACGCAGCCGGTGTTCATGGGCGGAACCATCAAGGCCCTGAACGACATAGCCCGGTATGCCGAGAGCGCGGCCGTGGCCGGGCGCAACGCCGTGGTGCAGGAGGTGACCTACGCCGTGGACCAGGCCTACTGGCTGGTGGTGTCGCTGCGCGCCAAGCAGAAACTGGCCGAGAGTTTCGTCCAGCTTGTCGATACGCTGCACCGCAACGTCGAGGCGATGTACGAGGAGGGAGTGGCTACGCGCAGCGACGTGCTGACCGTGGACGTGAAGCTGAACGAGGCCCGAATAATGGAGACCAAGGTGAACGACGGACTGACGCTGGCGCGCATGAACCTGGCGCAGGTGTGCGGCCTCCCCGCCGATACGCAGCTCACGCTGAGCGACGAAGTGGACGGAGTGTCGTCGACACCGCCGGCATATACATACAATCTGGAGGACGTGTACGCCAACCGTCAGGACCTGGAGGCCATACGCCAGGGAATAAACGTGCTGAAAGGACGCGAAAAGATGGTGATGGGTACGATGCTTCCGAAGGTCGGCGTGTTCGGAGCGTATGAATTCTCGACGCCTAACCTCAACAACGGCTTCAGCAAGCATGTGCGCGGCGGCTTCTCGGTAGGCGCGGCGCTGACTATCCCTATCTGGCACTGGGGGGGCAACTACAATCATTACAGGGCAGCCAAGAGCGCCACGCGCGCCCAGCAGCTGATGCTGGAGGACATGGAGCAGAAAGTGGAACTCCAGGTGTCGCAGGCCAGGTTCAAGTTCAAGGAGGCGTTCAAGACCCTGGACATGACGCGCTCCAACATGCGCAGCGCGCAGGAGAACCTGGACAACGCCCGCATCGCCTTCAAGGAGGGCGTGATGACCACAAACGACGTGATACTGGCCCAGACCGGCTGGCTTCAGGCCAATTCCGAGAAGATAGATGCGGAAATAGGAGTGCGCCTGTGCGAGGTATATCTGGCCAAGGTGCTTGGCACCCTCGGCAATTAAAACGGTATGCCCGGTAATTAAGAAACGGAAAAATACAGCGAGATGGCAACAGACAATAATACACAGCAGAGAGAAAACATGACGCCGGCATCCGGCAGCGTGACGTCGGAGAAGGTGCCCGTGGTGCGCATAGTGCCTATGGGCGAGGAAGATCCGGTGGCAGTGTCCCAAAAAGACAGATTCCTGTTAAGCACCATCGTGGTGCTGCTCATAATACTTGCGGCGCTTGCGGTGCTGGGCTTTCTTGTGATCAAGCCCGGCCCCGACGTGGTGCAGGGTCAGGGGGAGGCCACCGAGATTCGTGTGTCGGGCAAGATGCCGGGCCGTGTGGCTCATATATATGTAGAGGAAGGTCAGCAGGTGCGCAAGGGCGACACGCTGGTGCACATAGTCTCGCCTCTGGTCGACGCGCAGTATGACGAGGCGCAGGCCATGGAGGACGTGGCGGCGGCCGGCCGTAAGAAAGTGGACGCGGGCACACGTGTTCAGATAGTGCAGGCTGCCAGGGACGTGTGGGAGCAGGCCCAGGCCGGCGTGACCATCGCCGAGAAGACCTACCGGCGCATGGAGGCGCTCTATGCCAAGGGTGTGGTGTCGGCCCAGCGCCGCGACGAGGCCAAGGCCGCATACGAGATGGCGAAATCGGGCGCCGAGGCCGCCCGGTCAAGTTATGAGCTGGCCAAGTCCGGGGCACAGCCCGAAGATAAGGAGACCGCCAGCGCGCTGGTGACCGTGGCCAAGATGTCGACCAAGAAGGTGGAGGCCATACGCGAGGACCAGTACCTGACCGCGCCGTTCGACGGCGAGATCATCAGCATCTATCCCGCCGTGTCGGAACTTATAGCTACGGGCGCGCCCGTAGCAACGCTGCAGCTGCCCGACCGCTGGGCCGTGTTCAACGTGCGCGAGACAATGCTGAAAGACATTGAGGTTGGCACGAAGCTAAAGGTGTATATTCCTGCTCTGGACATGAATACGGAAATGACCGTATTCTATATCAAGGACTTAGGTACATACGCCAACTGGCAGGCCACCAAGGCCACAGGCGATTATGACGCCCGCACGTTCCAGATCAAGGCACGCCCCGAGAAGCCCATTGAGAATTTCCGTCCCGGAATGTCGGTGGTGTACAAGGGCGTGGCCGGTAAGGCAGAAGGTAAAGAAGGTAAGAAATGAAAACGGAACCCCGTGGCAGCAAGGTGTGGATTATTCCCGACACAGTGAAGGGAATAATGGTACGCTCCCTGATCCAGATAGCGCGCAGACCGCTGATGTGGGTCGGGCTGTTCCTGCTGCCGCTGTTCATGTTCCTGTTCATAGGCACCATGCTTGACGCAGGACTGCCCACGCGCATCCCGGCCGGCATCGTCGACAAGGACGGCACAAAGCTGTCGCGTGGCATCACCCAGACCTTAAGCGGCATGCAGATGGTGGACCTGAAGGAGACGCCCAATTCCTATACACAGGCGCGCCAGATGCTGCAGGAGGGCAAGATATACGGATTCTTCATGATTCCGGAAAACTTCCAGTCCGACCTGCTGTCGGGACGCAAGCCGGCCATCACGTTCTATACCAACATGGCGTACTACGTGCCCGGCACGCTGCTGTTCAAGACCTTCAAGGCCACGGCGATATACTCCAAGGCAGGAGTGGCCATGGAGGTGGTGCAGGACGTGGGCCAGAATCCTGAGAATTTCGCCTCGCTGATGATGCCCGTCAACGTGACGTCGCGCTGTATAGGCAATCCGCAGCTGAACTACGGCATATACCTCGGCAACTCGTTCATGCCCGCAGTGCTGCAGCTGATGATAATGCTGTGCACCGTGTTCGCCCTCGGGCAGGAAGTAAAATACCACACGTCGCCCCGCCTCATGAAGATGGCGCACGGATCGATAGCCCGGGCATTGTTCGGCAAGCTGTTCCCGCAGACAGTGATATGGTGGGTGATGGCATTTTTCCTGACCGCATGGATGTTCAGGTTCAACCACTATCCCATGTATGGCCAATGGTGGGTCATAGCCCTGTCGCAGCTGCTGTATGTGGTGGCGTCGCAGGCATTTGCCGTGGCCGTGTTCGGCATTCTGCCCAATCTGCGGTTCAGTCTGTCGGTGTGCGCGCTGACAGGTATATTGACGTTCTCGATCGCCGCCTATTCGTTTCCGGTGCAGAGCATGTACAGCGGATTGGCCATATTCAGCTATCTGATGCCGGCCCGCTATAACTTCCTGATATACGCCAACACCGCGCTGAACGGCCTGCCGTTCCACTATTCGGGAATATGGTTCGCCTGCTATTTAGTGTATCCGTTGCTGGCCATACTTCTGATGGGACGCATCAAGAAGGCATTTGTGAAACCTGTATATACTCCCTGATATGAGGTATCGGAATAGAAAGAAACGGAGTCCGTGGGGACATGTCAAGGCGTGGCTGACACGGCTGTTCCGTGTGTACGCGCACGAGTTCACCCTGGTGCTGCATGACAAGGGGCTGTTGCTGTTCTTCGGCTTCCTGCCGTTCGTGTATCCGGTGCTCTATTCGCTGATATACAATCCGGAAGTGGTGCGCGAGGTGGAGATGATCGTGGTGGACCACGACCGCACGCCGCTCAGCCGCGAGCTGGTGCGCAATATAGATGCCTGCGAGCAGGCCTGGGTCATGGGCTATGCCGCCGACCTGGCCGAGGCGCGCGAGGCGATGAACCGGGGCGACTGTTACGCCATCCTGGAGATACCGGAGGGATTCGACCGCAAGGTGGGACGCGGCGAGACCGGCAATGCCGTGATGTACTGCGAGATGAGCCTGCTGCTCAGGTATAAGTCGCTGCTGATAGCCGTCACGAACGTGATGGAGGAAATGGGCTCGGAACTGATGACCGAGACCATAAACCGTGTCGGGCCATTGGTAGGCACCATCACCGACGGCAACCTGATGCCCATCGTGAATGCAAGTTTAGGAAACATCAAGAGCGGGTTCGATTCGTTCATCATGCCGGCCGTGATAATCCTGATATTGCAGCAGTGTCTGATACTTGTGGTCGGAATGGCCGGAGGCGCCAAGCACGAGAATCCCAGGATGACGCTGTATAATCCCTATAACTACATGGGCTCCACCATAGGCACCATGCTGGGGCAGGCATTGTGTTACATGACCATCATGTTCATACCGTGCGTGTTCATGATACACTATGTGCCGATGATATTCCGGTTCCCCATGGCCGGGAACGTGCTTGAGGAACTGATGTTCCTGTTGCCGATGACGTTAGGGTGCGTCGGCATGGGTTTCGTGTTCCAGGCCGTGGTGACGGAACGCGAGTCGGTGTTCGTGAGCTGGGTGGTGACGTCGCTGCTGTTCCTGCTGATATCCGGCATAATCTGGCCGCGTTACGACATGCCGGTGGTATGGCGCTGGCTCGGCGCGATATTCCCGTCGACATGGGGCGTGGAAGGATTCGTGAAGATGAACACCGACGGCTCCCGGCTGTGGCAGGTGGGTTCGGAATATATCAATCTGTGGATTCTGGCCGTTGTATGGTGGATAGCGGGATGGTGCGCCCAGAAATGGGTGGTGCATCCCGAGATAAGACGCCACGAGCTGCAGCGTGCGGTAGTCGTGGCGCAGATTAAGGCACAACGAACGGAACGTGATGAAACTGAGGTTCAAGGATAAGATCAATTACATATTATTGTGCGGCGTGGTGTATCCGCTGTCGCTGGTGCCGTTAAGGGTGCTGTATCTGTTTGCCGACGTCACGGCGTGGCTGGCGCGCTGCGTGGTGCATTACCGCCGGGGCACCGTGCGCCGCAACATAGAGGAGGCGTTTCCCGACAGGGACACCAAGGAGCTGCGCCGCATCGAAAAGGGATTCTATCACTGGCTGGCCGATTACGGCGTGGAGACTCTGAAGCTCCTGACCATGTCAGAGCGCACCATCAGGCGGCGCCTTGTGGTGGAGAATGCGGAGCAGGTGAGCCGCGCGCTGGAACAGGGCCGCAACGTCACCCTGTTCTTGGGTCATTACTGCAACTGGGAATGGGTGTCGTCGTTGCCCGTTCATTTCCCTAAGGATGCGGTGTGCGCGCAGGTGTACCATCCGCTGCACAACAAGGCGATGGACCGTCTGTTCATCAGGATACGCACGCATTTCCACGCCAATAACGAGCCGATGAAGGAGATAATGCGCTTCCTGATAGACTGCAAGCGCAGTGGCAGGCCGTCGGTGACCGGTTTCATAGCCGACCAGCGGCCCGGCTGGGAGGCGCATCTGTTCGTCGATTTCCTGAACCACGATACGGCGGTGTTCACCGGACCGGAACGAATCTCGAAGTTCCTGGATTCCGAGGTGTATTACTGCCATCTGAGCCGTCCGAAGCGAGGCCGGTACGTATTGAAGTTCGTGCCGATTACAGATACACCGAAAAAGGAGCCTGACTTCTCGATCACGCGCCGATACTTCGACATGCTGCAGGCCAACATCAGCGAAGCGCCGCAGTATTATCTGTGGAGCCACAAGCGGTGGAAGCGAACCCGCGAGCAATATTACGAGCGCTGGGGCGACCACAAGGACGAGATGCTGGCGCATCTGTGATACGGTGAATGGCGTTGTGAGGCGTCATTTGACAATATCGAGGGGATGAACTTCGTTTTAAAGAGGTGAAAAAGTGGGTAAAAGCGACGATGTTCATGCTTGCGGCGGCCATTACGGCCGGCGCTGTGTCGTGCGGCACCAACCGCAACACCCCCGCCTCGCGCAACTGGCAGGCATTCACCACACGTTACAACGTCTACTACAACGGCAAGACCAATTATGACGAGCAGCTGAAAGAGATGCTCGCCAACTACGAGGACGACTACTCGCAGCGCGTGCTGATACATCCCGCCGAGGCGCGCAACGACAAGAAGGCTCCGCAGCCCACCGGATCCTTCAAACGCACCATCGAGAAGATGCAGAAGTCCATACAGCTGCATTCCATCAAGAAGAAACCGCCAAAAAAGAAGGGAACGCCCAAGGAGAAGGCGTTCCGTGCCCGCGACGAGTTCAATCCATTCCTGCACAATTCGTGGATCACGATGGGCAAGGGGCAATATATGGACGGCGATTTCTTAGGCGCCGCCTCCACATTCCTCTATACTTCCAAGCATTTCACATGGCTTCCCAACACCGTGACCGAGGCGCAGCTGTGGATGGCCCTCAGCTACTTAGCAATGGGGTGGGACTATGAGGCTGAAAACGCCCTGCATCCCGTCAAGGAGAAAAGCCTGACCAACGGCTACCTGAAGAACCTGTACAATCTGGCATGGGCCGACTATTACGTTCATACACGTCAGTGGGAGAAGGCCGTGGAGCCGCTGCAATATGCCGCGCGCCATGCCAAAGGCTCGCAGAAAAACAGGCTGTGGTTCCTGTTGGGGCAGACCTATACGCAGTTAGGCAAGAAGAAAGAGGCCTACAATGCCTTCAAGAAAGCCGGGGCCGGAGCGTCGACCAACTACCGCACCAAATTCAACGCCCGCATCAAGCAGAGCGAGGTGTTTCAGGGCACCAACATCAAGGGAGAGGTGCGTTCGCTCAAGACCATGACGCGCTACGCCCGCAACGCCGAATTCCTGGACCAGATTTATTACGCCATCGGCAACCTCTACCTGAGCCGCAAGGATACGGCCGAGGCCGTGAAGAATTATTGCCTGGCCGTGGAGAAATCCACCCGCAACGGCATCGACAAGGCGCTGGCCCAGCTCACGTTGGGCGGCATATACTTCAAGCAGGGAGATTATGTCAAGGCGCAGCCATGCTATTCGGAGGCGATACCGCAGTTGCCGGAGACGTATCCCGACTACAAGATGCTGAAGAAGCGCAGCGACGTGCTGGACGAGCTGGCCACATACGCCGGCAACGTGCATCTGCAGGACTCGCTGCTGACGCTGTCGAAAATGACTCCCGAGGAACAGCGGAAAGTGTGCCAGAAGATAGTGGACGAACTCAAGGAGCGCGAGCGCAAGGCCGCCGAGGATGCAGCCCGCGAGGAATATCTGGCGCAGAATCAGGGCGTGGACGACAATATCAAACGCAATGACGCTCCCACAACCGGCATAATGAACAATACCGACAAGTCCTGGTACTTCTACAACACCATGACCAAGAACCAGGGCAAGACGGAATTCGTACGCCGCTGGGGTGCGCGTAAGAACGAGGACGACTGGCGCCGCCGCAACAAGACCACCTATTCGCTCGACGAGCCGGAGGAAACCGAGGAGGACAGCGAAGGCTCGGAAGGATTGCCTAACGACACCACGGCCATGACTGACGACCAGAAAAAGGAAAAGGCCGCTCAGGAGGCCGCTTCCGACCCGCATAACGTGGAGTATTACCTGGCGCAGATTCCCAAGACGCCCGAGGAAATAAAGGTGTGCAACGACGTGATTCAGGAGGGCCTGTACAACATGGGTCTGATACTGAAGGACAAGCTCGACGATTTCCCGGCATCGCGCAGGGAGTTCAACAAGCTGCTGGAGCGTTATCCCGACAATATCTACCGCCTTGACGTGTACTACAACATGTATCTGATGGCGGTGCGTACCGGCGACAAGGCGCAGGCCGAGAAATGGCGCGCGCTGATACTTTCCGACTTCCCCGACTCGCCGTACGGCCAGGCCATGCTCGATCCGAATTATTTCGACAACCTGCGCCGTATGAACCAGGTGCAGGAGGAGAAATATCAGAACGCCTACGACGCCTACCTGCAGAACGCCAACAGCCGCGTGCACGAACTGACCGGCGAGATGGAGCGCGACTTCCCGCTGTCGAAGATATTGCCGAAGTTCGTGTTTATCGACGCGCTGAGCTATCTGACGGAGGACAACGTGCCGAAGTTCAAGGAGCGGCTGGAATACCTGCTGGAGAAATGGCCCGACACCGACATGACGTCGATGGCCGGAAGCATAGTGAAGGGACTGCGTCAGGGTCGCCGGCCAAACAAGGGAATGTCGAACCAGCGCGGAATGCTGTGGACCATGAGGCTCAGCAACGACTCGGTTGGCACGAACCCCGACGGTACGCCGGCCAACTTCGAACGCGACCCGAATTCGCCGCAATACTTGGTACTGGCCTTCCCCAAGGATTCGGTCAACGCAAACCAGCTGCTGTACGACGTGGCGAGGTTCAATTTCTCGTCGTTCGTGGTGCGTGACTTCGATCTGGAGCCGATGTCGTTCGGTAATGTCGGACTGCTCATAATCAAGGGATTCGGCAATGTGAAGCAGCTTGAGCATTACCGCAATGTGATGGCCGAGAAGCATTTCGAGCTGCCGGACGGCGTGCGCCCCATCATGATAAGCAAGCCGAATTTCGAACTCTTGCTGCGCGAGGGACGTTCATTTGAGGAATACTTCCGCTATGAGGAGGAGAAGACGGTGGCCGAGACCGAGGACGCGGCGCTGAAGGCTCCCGTGGCCGACGAGGAAGGAGAGGAATCGGTGGAGCAACCGGCCGAGGAAGCTGCCGGTGAGGAGGAACCTGAGGGAGAACCCGTCGAAGGGGAAGAAGAACCGGCCGAAGAACCGGCTCAGACTGAAGAAATACAATAGCTTATGAACCGCATACTTTGGGCAGACGACGAGATAGATCTGCTGAAACCGCATATAATGTTCCTTAAGGCGAAAGGTTATGACGTGGACACCGTGTCCAACGGCCGCGACGCGCTCGACGCGCTGGAACACGCCAACTATTCGCTGATACTGCTGGACGAGAACATGCCCGGCATCTCCGGCCTGGAGACGCTGGACATCATCAACGAACGGCATCCGGAGCTGCCGGTGGTGATGATCACCAAGTCGGAGGAGGAGAACATCATGGACCAGGCCATAGGCAACCGCATCGCCGACTATCTGATCAAGCCTGTGAACCCCAACCAGATATTGCTGTCGATCAAGAAGAACCTGCACAGCCGCGAGATCGTGACAGTGCAGACGTCGTCAGACTATCAGCAGGAATTCAACGAGCTGTCGCGGCAGATCAACATGGCTTCCGACCTGGAGGAATGGAAGGAAGTGTACCGCCGTCTCGTCAACTGGGAGATGAAGCTGTCGCAGTCGTCGTCGCCCATGGCCGAGATGCTGCTGATGCAGAAGCGTGACGCCAATTCCAATTTCTGCAAGTACATCCGCCGCACATACGAAAGCTGGGTTACGTCCGAGGAGCACCCGCTGATGAGTCCGAGGCTGTTCAAGAACAACGTGTTTCCGCTGCTGGACAAGGGGGAGAAGGTATGCTTCTTCCTGATAGACAATTTCCGCCTTGACCAATGGAAGGCCATTCAGCCTATGCTTGCCGAGCACTTCAATGTGTCGGAGGACCTGTACACCACCATCCTGCCGACGTCTACGCAATATGCGCGCAACGCCATCTTCGCCGGGCTGATGCCCGTGGACATCGCCACCATGTATCCGCAATACTGGGTGGAGGAGGACGAGGACGAGGGTCTCAACGTGCACGAGCAGGAGCTGGTGCAGACGCAGCTGGACCGTTTCCGCCGGAAGGAGAAGTTTACGTACACCAAGATATACGATTCCACCGGGTGTGAGAAATATCTGGCCCGCCTGGGCAAGACGCGCGACATTCCATTGCAGGTGGTGGTGCTGAACTTCATCGATATGCTGTCGCACGCGCGTACGGAATCAAAGATGATCCGCGAGCTGGCCAGCAACGACGCCGCATACCGCTCGCTGTCGGAGTCGTGGTTCCGTCATTCCGGCGTGCTCGACATCTTCGCGCGCCTGGCCGAGTTCGGCTATAAGGTGGTGCTCACGACTGACCACGGCACCATCCGCGTTGAGAATCCCATCAAGGTGGTGGGCGACAAGAACACCAACACCAATCTGCGCTATAAGGTAGGCAAGACGTTGAGCTACAATCCCAAACAGGTGTACGAGATAAAGAATCCGAAACGCTTCGGACTCCCGTCGCCCAACATCGCGAGCACCTACATATTCGCCACCAACGAGGATTTCTTCTCCTATCCCAACAACTACAACTACTACGTGCAGTATTACAACGGGACGTTCCAGCACGGCGGCATCTCGCTGGAGGAGATGATAGTGCCGCTGATAACGCTGACGCCGAAGGAGGGATGAGACCGAAAACCGGAGCAAAGCTCCGGACGGAAACGGCTGCGCGAGGATGAATTATAAGTAAAAGTGAGGGACAGGCAATGAGGAAGGCGGTACTGATACTGTTGGGGGTGATGGTGGCCTCGATGTTCGCGGCCACGCCTGAGGGACGCAGGGCGTTCCGTCAGTTCGAGCGGCGCGCCGAGAACGGCGATGCCGAGGCCCAGTATCGTCTTGCCACCGTCCTCGAGACCGGCTGGGACTCCGTACCCGCCGATTCGGTCAGGGCATTGGAACTGATGCGTCGTTCCGCACGGAACGGTTTCGCGCCTGCCATGAATTATTTAGGCTATCTATACGGCAAAGGATACAAAGTCGGCGACCGGAAGCTGATTCCGGTTGACCGTGACAGTTCCGTGATGTGGTTGCGGCGCAGTGCGGATGCCGGCGACCCGAGAGCCGTCAGCAATCTGGCCTACCTGCTGCTGAACGATACCGTATCCGGGCGCACGCCTGAGGAACGGTTGGCAGCCGATTCTACTGCATATGCCTATCTTGTGAAAGGTGCCAATTCACAGATACCAACGGCCTTCAGTATGCTTGGCGACATGTATCGCGACGGCCGCTGGGTGAAACGTGACACATTGAAGGCCGCGGCCAATTATGAAGCGGCGTTGGAACACGGTCTCGGCGATGCCGAAGCGCGGCTGATCGCACTGATGGGCCACCGCTGGCAGCGACTCCCGCAGGACTCCGCTTTCAATTTAGGTCTGCGTTATTACGCCGGCTATGCCCCCGGCGCAGGCGTGCTGCTGCTGGAGCGTGCCGCCGAGATTCCCGACACTATCGACATCGGCGCACGCGCCATGGCATTACTCGGCGACGCCTATTCCCGAGGTGTGGGCGTAAAGTACAGCCACGACAAGAGCCTGGAATACTTTGCGCGCGCCGCACTTGCCGGCAACCCCTCGGCCATGTATATCCTTGCCGAGACCCTCGAGGTCTTTCCCGACGCCCTGCAGGATTTCCCTTCCGACTTGCGAGTTCCCACCACAGACTTGCAGGATCTCCCCGCCGATTTCTCAGACCGCGAAGCCGCCATCTCTCGTCTCAGCGATCCCGCCCGGCTTCGCGCCAAAGCCGCCCGCTGCGGCATCCGCACCTCCACCGACGCCCACCGCGCCCTTTTCGCCCACTAAAATCCCGAAGAATCCGAATATATTTTATGCAAATTTGCAATGCCACTGCAAATTTGCATAAAATATAGTAGTCGTTGTGTGGTGGTGCAAAGGTCTGATTTTGAGAATTGGAGAAAAAAGGTTAAATTTGCGGAATGCAAAAGATTTTCGGAGCATTGGTGGTGACTGCGGCGATATTGACGGCCGGAGTGTCGTGCGGCGGGGCGCGGAACGGGTCCGCGGCCGGTGACGGTACGGCTTCGTCTGAGACGGCAGGGGCGCCGGACGGCGCAGCGGCGGGGTCGGCGAACAACGGGTCGGCGAACGGCTCGACGACCGATGCCGCGGCAGCATCCGTGCCCGAATTCAATGCGGACAGTGCATACGTTTATCTGAAGCGTCAGGTGGATTTCGGGCCGCGTGTGCCCAACAGTGAGGCGCATCGCAAGACGGGCGATATGTTAGTGGCGGAACTGAAACGCAGCGGAGCGCAGGTACATGAACAGCGTTTTGACGCCACGGCTTTCGATGGCACTGTGCTGCATTCGCGCAACATCTTCGCCCGCTTCAACCCGGAAAAGGAAACGGGGCGGCTGTTGCTTCTTGCACATTACGACACCCGCCCCTGGGCCGACCAGGATCCCGATGAATCCAAGCGTAAGCAACCTATAGACGGAGCCAACGACGGCGCCAGCGGTGTGGCCGTATTGCTGGAGACCGCACGTCAGCTCGGTATTAAAAATCCGGGTTACGGAATAGACATACTCCTGGTCGACGCCGAGGATTACGGCACGGACAATCAGGATGATTCCTGGGCCATGGGCGCGAAATATTTCGCCGACCACATGGATGCCAAGGGCTGGCGGCCGGCCAAGGCGATACTGCTCGATATGGTGGGTGGACGCAACGCACGGTTTCCCTACGAGTATTTCTCTCAGCAGGCGGCGCCCGAACTGAACGCACAGTTCCGTCAGGCGGCCGGCGCGGCCGGTTATGCGTCGTATTTCCCGCAGACCATGGGCGGCGCGGTGACCGATGACCATGTGAAGCTGATAGAACAGGGTGTGCCGGCCATTGACATAATCGACTATGACCCGAGGCAGGGATTCAACCCGACATGGCATACCGTAAGCGACAACATCGGCAACATCGACAAGGCCACGCTCAAGGCAGTGGGTCAGTCGCTGCTGCAATTCATTTATAAATAACCGAATAATAACAAACGACATAAGAATACGACAATGGACTTCATACAGGAACTGACATGGCGAGGCATGGTACACACAGTAATGCCCGGTACTGACGAAGAACTGAAAAAAGGGATGACCACCGCATACTTAGGCATAGACCCGACGGCCGATTCGCTGCATATCGGCCATCTGTGCGGGGTGATGATGCTGCGTCATTTCCAGCGTTGCGGCCACAAGCCATTGGTGCTGGTGGGCGGCGCCACGGGCATGATCGGCGACCCGTCCGGCAAATCGGCCGAGCGCAACCTGCTTGACGAGAAAACGTTGCGCCACAACCAGGAGGCAATCAAGAATCAGCTGAAGAAATTCCTTGACTTCGACAGCGAGGCGCCCAATCGTGCCGAGATGGTGAACAACTACGACTGGACCAAGGACGTGACGTTCCTGGATTTCGCCCGCGAGATAGGCAAGCATATCACCGTCAACTACATGATGGCCAAGGATTCGGTGCAGAAACGTCTCAACGGCGAGGCCCGCGACGGACTGAGCTTCACCGAGTTCACCTACCAGCTCCTGCAGGGATTCGACTATTACACGCTGTATAAGGACCGCAACTGCCGTCTGCAGCTCGGCGGTTCGGACCAGTGGGGCAACATCACCACCGGTACGGAGCTGATACGCCGCAAGCTCGGCGGCGAGGCTTACGCCCTGACCTGCCCGCTGATCACCAAGGCCGACGGCGGCAAGTTCGGCAAGACCGAGAGCGGAAATATATGGCTCGACCCCGAGCGCACATCGCCCTACAAGTTCTATCAGTTCTGGCTGAACGTCAGCGACGAAGACGCCGAGAAATACCTGAAGATATTCACGTTCCTGAGCCAGGAGGAGATTCAGGCTCTTGCCGAGGAACACGCCGCCAACCCCGGCGCGCGCCCCATGCAGAAGCGGCTGGCCAAGGAACTGACCGAGATGGTGCACAGCGAGGAGGCATATAACAGCGCCGTGGCCGCCAGCGAGATACTGTTCAGCCCCAAGGCCGCCGAGGCCCTGCATAACGTGGACGAGAAGACTCTGCTCGAGGTGTTCGAAGGCGTGCCGATGTTCGACATCGCCCTGAGCGACCTTGAGGCCGGAGTGCCTCTGACTGACCTCGTGGCCGTCAAGTCGCAGGTGTTTCCCAGCAAGGGGGAGGCGCGCAAGATGATACAGCAGGGCGGCGTGTCGGTCAACAAGGAGAAGGTGACCGACCCCAACACCGTGATAGGCAAGGACGCACTGCTCGGCGGCAAGTACATCCACGTGCAGAAAGGCAAAAAGAACCATTACCTGCTTAAGGCACAGTAAAAAAGAGTAAACAGAGTGAAAAGGATAGCGATATTGACGAGCGGGTCGGCACCGGTGGCAACCGAGATGATGGACACGCTGAACAGGGGCAGCCGTTACCGCATCGGAATGGTACCCGAGTCCCTGGCCATGAACCCGGAGCGTCTGGCCGACGCGCTGAAGCAGGAGGGGGTGGAGTTCCTGATACTTGAGAACTACACGCAGAGCCTTCCCGAAGGATTCGGCGTGCCGTATATGGTCATAAGCGAAGGGGAAAGCGTGACCGACGCCACGCGCCGCCTCAACGTGGAGTGTCCCGAATACGGACCCGAACGCCGTTGGGCGCAGACGCTGCGCGAGGATTTTGCCGTAAAGACACAGACCCCTCCGCCCATGCCGACAGAAGCGGAAGAGATCGAGCAACCTCAGGCGCCCGAGCCGCAGGCGGCATACTTCAATCCGGCACCGTCGGGATTGTCTCAGGGCAATCAGGCGTCAGCTCCGGCCGAGCGCAAGCCGATGCCCAAGTCGTATCTGCTGTGGGCCATACTGGCCACCATTTTCTGCTGTATGCCCGCCGGTATCGTGGCGATAGTGTTCAGCACACAGGTCAGCAGCCGGTACTTCGTCGGCGACGAGGCCGGCGCCGAGAAGGCTTCGAACCGTGCCCAGATATGGATCATAGCCTCCATTGTGCTGAGCATCATCACCAATTCGCTGTACACTCCGCTGATGTTCCTGAGCGCCACGATGTGATGCGCAGTCCCGGGAAAACGCGTAACATACTGACTGTGGCTCTCATTGCGGGAGTCACGGTCATTGTTTTGTTTTACGCCATATTCGATCCCGAGCTGCCGTGGATGCCCAAGTGTATGTTTCATGCCCTGACAGGCTGGAACTGTCCCGGATGCGGCTCGCAACGGGCCATTCACGCCCTGCTTCACGGTCGTGTGGCCGATGCCTGGAACTATAACGCCTTAGTGATATGTCTGCTGCCGCTGATGGCTGTGTGGGCGTTCGCCGAATTCAACCGCACACGAATGCCGCGCCTGTATGCACGGCTCAATTCGGTGCCGGTAATCGTCGCGGTGTCCGTGGCGATCGTGATATGGTTTATAATAAGCAACTCTGACAAGATATTTATATGAAACCTCCTGTGTTCATACTCGGATATATGGCATGCGGCAAGACCACGTTGGGCCGCGCGCTGGCCCGTGCTTTGGGCCGCGAATTCATAGACATGGACTTCCGCATAGAGCAACGTTACCGCAAGACCATCAAGGAACTGTTCGCAGAGCGGGGCGAGGCCGACTTCCGCGAGATAGAGAGCCGTATGCTTGACGAGATTTCCTATATGGAGGATGTGGTGGTGGCCTGCGGCGGCGGAACGCCCTGCTTCAACGACAACATGGCCAAGATGAACGAGCGCGGCGTGACGGTATGGCTCGAAGCCACCCCCGAACGAATAGTGCAGCGGCTCGTCATCAACCGTGCGCGCCGTCCGCTGATGGCCGACAAGAAACCCAAGGAGCTGTTGGAGGCTGTGAACGCCGGACTCGCCGGACGTCAGCAATTCTATTCCCAGGCCCGAATCCGTTTCAACGGCGACGAGCTGGAGAACCGCCGCGAGATAGACAACACCGTAGCCCGCTTCCTCCGGATGTACGAGGTGTAATAACCTGAAGAAAAGCCTGATGATTTCTTTGATTTAACCGGCAATTTGAACGTGCGTTTGCAAGTGACGATTAAAAATATTAATTTTGCTCTCGGACTAAGCCTTAACGACGAGGCTTATGTGTAAGCCATAATGATATGAGCACGACAAATAATGGGAATGACGGTTCCTGCACGGCACTCGAGCCGCAACTTGAAGAACAGGTTGAGAAAGGATCGCGTTCGCGAATAAGTGTGGGAATGGTAGGCAACTACGCGGACTCGGACGAGACGCGGCTCCTGCTCACTCCCGAAGCCTGCGGTATGCTGACGTCGTCGGGCATACAGGTGTCGATGGAGGCGGGTGCCGGCGTGGATATCAGCTTCAGCGACGATGCGTACGCGGAGTATGGCGTCAAGATTGTGACCCGCGACGAGGCACTGAAGCAACCGGTCGTGCTGTCGTTCATGCCCCTGCGCGCCAAGGACGTCAGGAAAATGACCAAGGGCGCGGCCCTGTTGTGCATGATGGGCCACGACCTGTTCGAGCCGGCTACTATCAAGGCGTTGCTGTCGCAGCACATAGACACCGGGTGTCTGGACAATATGTATTCCCATCACGACATACCTATTTTCGCAAATATCCTTGACGAGATAGACGGCCGCGTGGCCGTGATGTATGCCGAGGAGGCACTGAGCTACCTGGGCGGCGGCAAGGGAGTGCTGCTGGCCGGAGTGGCCGGTCTGAATCCCTGCGAGGTGATGGTGATAGGCTCCAGCAGCGCGTGTGTGCACGCGGCAAACGCAGCCGCGGCCAACGGCGCGAAGTGCGTGATAATGGACAACGACGTGTCGGCTCTGGAAACCATCCGTCCCAGTCTGATGCCGCAGGTGGAACTTGTGGCTATACATCCCAGGGTGCTGGCCAACCGTGTCAAGACCGCCGACGTGATAATACTGGGCAGCACCACACGCGAGTTCAAGTTCCCGCAGGTGCTGTCGTCGCAGCTTAAGGACAATGTGTATGTCCTGGACCTGAACGAGATGCATCCTTCGGTGTCCGTGCCGCGGACGGTGGCCATGGCCATTTCAAATCCTCTGATCAATTTCTTTGAGGAAATGAAAATCAACGAGGGACTGGACGGCATGGTGGCCACGACGGCCGGAGTGCAGAACGGCATGGTGACATACCGGGGCAAACTGGTGGACAAACTGATAGGGTCGTATACGGCGATGCCCAGTGTGGACATACGGGTGATGCTCTCTACAACCAACTGACAGCAGATAGAAACGAAACGCCAGCTGATACATATAGTCTCATCGACGAAATGGGGCGGTGTCGAGCAATATGCGCTCGACATCTGCCGTCATTATCACACGTTGGGGTGGGCCGTGACGGCCGTGACCCGTGACGCCAAAGCCGTAGACTCCCACTTCGCCGCCTGCGGCATACCGCTGCGTCACATCCTGTTCGGGGGCTACACCGACATGGGTTCCATCTGGGGCATGGGCCGAATGCTGAAGGAATGCGCCAAAGGAACGATAGTGCATGTTCACAGGTATTGCGATGCCTTCACCGTGCTGGCGGCCAAGCGCCTGGTAGGGCGTCCCGACGTGTTGGTGGTGGCCACGTGCCACACGGTGGCGCCGGGTCGCGACACATGGCTGTTCCGGCGTCTGTACAATAAAATCAACGCTCATATCTTCGTGTCGCAGACGGCCAAGGACACGTTCCTGTCCGCCTGGCGCGACAACCGGGTGCCCATACCGGCCGACCGTATGTACATGCTGCATGACAGCGTGAACCTCGACGACGTGAAGCCGTCGGCCGAACCGGCGCGAGGTCCCGTCACGGCTCTGTGCCACGGCACCATCGTGGAAGGCAAGGGCCTGGAGAACGTGATAGACGCGCTGTCGTTGCTGACCCGTCGCGGGGTAAGGCTGCGCCTGCGCATAGCCGGATACGGCGACCCGGACTATATCGACGATCTGCGGCGCCGCGCCATAACCAGGGGGGTGATGGACAAGATAGACTGGATCATACCGCCGGGCGACATCCTGCTGCTGATAGGTGAGAGCCACTTCGGAGTCCAGCCTTCGGTGCGCCGCGAGGCCTTCGGGCTGGAGAGCCTGCGGTACATGGCCTGCGGGCGTCCGCAGGTGTGCGTGCCCAACGGCGCACAGTCGGAATACCTGACCGACGGCGTGACGGCATTATTCGCGCCGCCCAACGACTCCTCGCGACTGGCCGACGCCATGCAGCGTCTGGCCGAAGACCCGCAGCTGCGTCTCGAGATGGGTGGCGCCTCGCGTCAGAGATATAAAGAAAATCAGGACTGGTATAAGTTCATAGAGGAACTGGACCGTATTTACAGTAAATTTGTCGATGACCTCTGAATCCGTTATGGAAAGACGTATGCACCGCCTGGTGTGCGGCATTGTGTTTGTCCTGCTGCTCGCCACGTATTGGCTCACCACTCCCGACAGCGTCAGCTATTGGGACTGCCCGGAGTATGTGTCGGCCGCATATCTGCTGGAGATAGGGCATCCGCCGGGCAATCCGGTGTGGATGTTAGCGGAGCACATAGTCACGCTGCTGTCCGGTCCCGAACATGCCGCATACGCCGTGAATCTGTCCAGCGGGCTGTTCACGGCACTGGCGGGGATGCTGCTCGCCTCCGTGCTTTATAAGGTGACGCTGTGGCTGCTGAGGCGACGTAAGGAATCGGGAGTGCGCCCCGTGTGGGGAGCCGCCGGTGTCGCGGCGGTGGGCGCGCTGTGCTTCGGATGGTGCGATTCCACATGGTATTCGGCCGTGGAAGCCGAAGTCTACGCCATGTCGATATTCTTCACGGCGCTTACCGTATGGCTGATGGTGAAATGGATGTTCACCAAGGACAATCTCGCCGCCAACCGGCTGCTGGTGCTGTTGGCCTACGTATTAGGACTCAGCATCGGTGTGCATCAGCTGAATCTGCTGGCTATTCCCGCATTGGCCCTGATATGGGGCATGAAGCGCGGCATCCGCAATTTTTGGAAGCTGTCGCTTATAGTGGTGCTCGGCGCGCTGTGCGTCGGGCTGATACTGATAGTGGTAATGCCCAAAAGCATTTCGGCCGCGGCATGGCTCGAACTGCTGTTTGTCAACAGGCTCGGTATGCCGATGCTGACGGGAGTGGTGGCGTTTGTGCTGCTGCTCGGTGCGTTGATTGTTACGGGCCTGGCTGTTGCCTTGAAAATGGGACTTCGGCGCTTCAACCTTGCCTTCTGGATGGTCAGCCTGTTCCTGATAGGGTACGGAGCATACGCGTTGGTGCCGATACGCGGCGGCATACCGTCGCCGGCCAACTCCGCGATGCCCGGCGAGCCATTCTCGTTCGCGCGGTATCAGGCACGCGAGCAATATGGCGCCGCACCGCTGTTCTATGGCTATACGCCTTACAGCAAGCCTCTGTTCCAGGAGGAATGGAAGCCGGGTGCAACGCGTCCGGAGTATGTGAAATATGCCATCGAGAAGAAACATAAGCTGCTGATGCCCTACGAGCCGGGTGCGCGGATGAACACGACACGCGGCAGGCTCCTGCCGGAAGATTCAGCGGCCAACGCACGGCTGATTGCGTCCGGACGGCCCGGATATATCGTCAAGGGATATACGCTGAAGAACATCTATACGCCTGAGCTGAACAGCTTCCTGCCGCGCATCACGAGCCGCAACCCGATGGACCTTGCGTCGTTTGGCGACTGGGCGGGGATGGACACCTCCTCCATGCGGAGGGTAGAAGTGTCGGAGGCACTTGACACGCTCGGCAACCCCGTGGCCATGATGGACGCGTCGGGCAAGAGGATCCGCAAGACATCGTATAAGCCAACGGCAGCGCAGCATCTGCGCATGTTGGGCACATATCAGATAGGATACATGTACTTCCGCTATCTGATGTGGAACTTCGTGGGCAGGCAGAACGACATACCGTCACAGGGCGAGGTGCAGCACGGCAACTTCATATTCGGAATCAACCCGATAGACAATGCAATGCTCGGCGCCGAGGACTACCTGCCCGCCGAGGCCGGAGCCGCCAATCCGGGACGAAACAGATACTTCGGCATCCCGTTGCTGCTTGGCATCCTGGGCCTGATATGGCTGTTGCGTTCGGGACACCGGGGACGTCAGGTGGCGGCCGTGTCGTCGCTGCTGTTCGTGATGACGGGCATTGCCATTGTGATATACCTGAACCAGAGCCCCGGCGAGCCGAGGGAGCGCGATTACTCGTTCTTAGGATCGTTCTGGGCGTATGCGATATGGATAGGCTACGGTGCGCTGTGGGTGGCGCGGATGTTCAGGACGCCCTGGGCCTTCGCGCTGACGCTGATGGTGCCGGCGTGGATGTGCACCGAGAATTGGGACGACCACGACCGCAGCGGACGCCGCGCCGCCACCACGATAGCCCGCACCACGCTGGAATCGCTCGACAGGGATGCCGTGATATTCGTGGACGGCGACAACTTCACGTTCCCGTTGTGGTACGCGCAGGAGGTGGAGGGAGTGCGCCGGGACGTGCGCGTGGTGAACCTGTCGTATCTCGGACTGCCCGGCTATGCCGCCAACATGATGCGTCAGTGGCGCGAATCGAAACCCGTGAACACCACCCTGAAACGCGAGGACATAATTTATGACGCCTTCACGCAGACGCGTGTCGGCGACAGGATGGATACGCTGCCGGCACAGGAACTCCTGAACCGGCTGAAGAATGCCGGCCCCTCGGGATCGGTGCCCGAGCTTCCGGCCCGGTATGCGCTGATGCGTGTGCCCGGCATGGAACGCGACACGGTGTTTGACCTCAGAAAGCTGTCGGAAACGGGTACGGGGCGCAACGTGCGGTTCGCGCAGCTCATAATGTTCGACATACTCGCCAATGCCGGCGACCGGCCGATATACTGGTTCTCGGCCGCCAAGGCACCGGCGCGTCTGCACCTTGACAGCGCGATGCTGACGCCGTCGCTGATGGCCGAACGTTACGGACGGATGACCCGGACGGCGGGACATGACGAGCTGATGCGCGGGGTGGATGTGACAAAGGCTCCGAACGCCCCGGACCGCAGGGTGTACATGGACGCGGCCCCGGCGCGGGTGGTGGGGCAGATGCGCGCCGCGTTGATAAAGGGAGGTCGCCGCCTGATGGCCGAAGGGAAATACCGGGAGGCATACCGGGCGCTGTATAAGGCCGACATACTGATGGGCGACAATCCGCTGTCGTATCCTTTTGTGACAGACGGCGACAGCGTGATGGACACGCGTCATGAACTGGGACGCCTTCAGCTGGAACTGTCGCGGCATCTGACGGATCCACAGGCCACCGAGCTGCGCGCCCGCGGACGCTACAACATCCGTCGCACCGAAATCCGCAAGGCGGCATGGCAGCGGTATCGCGGGAAGTTGCCTAAACGGCTGCGCGGAGCAATGGCTCCCTTGTCGTGAAAAATGTGTCAAAAAGAACAATATGTGCCGAAAAATGACGATTTTTTTGGCCGTTAAAGTATTTTAAATTAACTTTGTGGCATGTATGCGCTATTTCAGCCCGATTTCTACAACACGGTCTGCGCGGTGATGCTCGCGATGGCCGTAGTGGTGTTCATAGGCCTGCACCGAATCACGGCAGGCTACGGCGTGGCATACACATCGAAATGGGGGCCTGCCATCAACAATAAGGCCGGCTGGGTCATAATGGAGGCTCCGGCCTTCATAGTGATGCTGCTGCTGTGGCTGTGCAGTTCCCGCCGGGGAGAGCCAGCCCTGGTGGTGATGACCCTGCTGTTCGAACTCCATTATTTCCAACGTTCGTTCATATTCCCGATGCTGATCAGAGGGAAGAACCGCATGCCCTGGATCATAATCGTGATGGGCGTGATATTCAATACCATAAACTGCTATCTGATAGGCGGATGGTTCTTCTATGTCAGCCCGGAAAGTTCATATCCCGTGTCGTGGCTCTCCAGCCCGCTGTTCATACTGGGAACGCTGATATTCCTGGCGGGAATGTGGATCAACATATCATCTGATTATATCATACGACACCTCAGAAAGCCCGGCGACACAAAGCATTACATACCGCGCGGCGGTATGTTCAGGTATGTGACCGGAGCCAATTATTTCGGAGAACTGACCGAGTGGACGGGCTATGCCATATTGTCGTGGTCGCTCGGAGGGCTGACGTTCGCGATATGGACGTTCGCCAACCTGGCGCCCAGAGCGGTGTCGCTGCATAAGAGATACATTAAGGAATTCGGAGATGAATACCGCAATCTGAAGCGGCGTTACATCATACCGTTCATATACTGATCAATATATACTGATCATGAAACTATTCACAGCAGGCCGGATTGGACCGGTGGAGCTGAGGAACCGCACCATCCGTTCCGCAGCGTTCGAAGGCATGGGCCGCGACAACGGCCCGACGCAGCAACTCAGAGACTACCATGTATCGGTGGCCCGCGGCGGAGTGGGAATGACCACACTGGCATACGCCGGCATCTGCGAGTCGGCACTGTCGTTCAAGACACAGCTGTGGCTGCGCCCCGCGATTGTGCCCGAGCTGCGTAAGATAACCGACGACATCCACGCCGAGGGGGCCAAGGCCAGCATCCAGATAGGACACTGCGGCAACATGACGCACCGTTCCACGGCCGGCTGCACGCCCGTAGGTGCCTCCACAGGATTCAATCTATATTCCCCCACATTCTGCCGCGGACTGCGCGAGGACGAGCTGGTGACGCTGGCACGTCAGTTCGGCGAGGCAGTGGACAATGCGCGTGACGCCGGCTTCGACTGCGTCGAGGTTCATGCCGGACACGGTTACCTGATTTCGCAGTTCCTCTCGCCATATACCAACCGCCGCCGCGACGGATTCGGAGGCTCGCTGCAGAACCGTATGCGGTTCATGAATATGTGTCTGGAGCAGGTGATGAAACATGCCGGCTCGGACATGGGCGTGGTGGTGAAGACCAACATGCGCGACGGATTCAAGGGGGGCCTGGAGATAGACGACTGCCTGACCGTGGCCAAGGAGATAGAACGTGCCGGTGTGCACGGAATGGTGCTGTCCGGCGGATTCGTGAGCAAGGCACCCATGTACGTGATGCGCGGCGAAATGCCCATATACACCATGACATACTATATGAAACAGCTGTGGCTGAAATATGGCGTCAGGATGGTGGGCAAGTACATGATACCGACGGTACCGTTCAAGGAACTGTATTTCCTGGACGACGCGCGGCTGTTCCGCAAGGAACTGAAGCTGCCGCTGATATATGTGGGCGGCGTGGTGGACCGCGACGGCGCCAACAAGGTGCTGGACGACGAGGGATTCGACTTCGTGCAGATGGGCCGCGCGTTGCTGACCGAGCCGGACTTCGTGAACAAGATGCGCCTGAGCGAGGAGAACCACAACTGCGGCTGCGAGCATGTAAACTATTGCATTGCCCGTATGTACAGCAAGGAGATGGCCTGCCACAAATACTGCAAGGACCTGCCTCCGCGCATACAGCGCGAGATAGAGAAAATCAAGGAACGCAATGGCTAAGACCCCATCCCACAAAATTTGTTAACGTCAGGGCGGTGGATTTTCGAGGTAATTTAGCTCCTATTCAGTCGCTGAGCTAAAGGTTATTTGGTCTCAGAGGGAGCAGCCTCGCGGCTGTGACCGATGAGAACGGATAAATTAACCGAAAAGACACCGGTCAAAGCACAAAATGATGTAGAATTGTTAAAAAAATAAAGTCAGAATGGGACTTTCTGGAAAAATATTAGCCCAGCCTCGCAGCAGCACACCATCTTCCTCCTTTGGGCTCAGTCACATAGCCCGCTATGCTCCTGAGCCTGCAAGAAGGAATCTGGCGCACTGCTGCGACCCTGACGTTAACAAATTTTGTGGGATGGGGTCTAAGACGGCGGTCGTGACCGGAGCCAGTTCCGGTATCGGACTCTGCTTCAGCAAGGAGCTGGCCGGCAGGGGTTATGACCTGGTGATGGTGTCCAACCAGCGCGAGGAACTGGAACGCGCAGCAGCCGAACTGAACGGCACGAACGGCATCAAGGCCGTACCTTTCTATTGCGACCTGACCGCGCCGGACGCCCACACGCAGATCACATCCTTTCTTGACGGAAACCACATAGACGCCGACGTGCTGATCAACAACGCCGGCATATTCAGCTTCGATACGGTTACGGACACGCCGGAACGGAAAATCAATTGTTTTCTGGACCTGCACTGCCGTGCGGTGACGATGCTGAGCCGCGAGTTCGCCGAGCGTTTCAGGAAGCGCGGCTCGGGACGGATACTGAACATGTCGTCGATGTCGTGCTGGATGCCGATGCCGGGCATAGCGATGTATTCGGCCACCAAAGCCTACATTCGCGTGTTTTCGCGCGCGCTGCATTACGAGATGCGCGACAGCGGCGTGAGCGTCACGGTGGCATGCCCCGGCGGCATAGCCACCGACCTGTTCGGGCTGCCCCCGAACCTGATGAAACTGGCCGTACGCATCCATGCCGTACAGACGCCCGAAAAATTCGTGCATAAGGCGGTAAACAAGATGCTGCGCGGCAAGAAACAATACATCAACGGATTTATCAACCGCCTCGCTATTGTGGCGGTCGGCATGACGCCGACCGGCGTCAGAATGCTAATAAAACACAAGATGCTGGACCGCGACATCAAGCGGTGAGAGCAGTATTAACAGCAAATGCCTCAGGGCATTGAATCAACAAATGCCCGCGTGCGTTTGTTAGACATTAAGGTTATGGAAAATATTCTGGTGGAAATAATAGATCGCCAGGCCCGAAAGTATGGCGATCGCGAAGCGTATCGGTTCTGTTGGCGTAAGGACGGCGAATGGCTGTCGACGTCATGGACAGAGTTTGCGGCACAGGTCAAGGTGGCCGGCAAAGCTCTGGCGGCCCTGGGCCTGAGGGAGAAAGACACGATTGCGATATGCTCGCCCAATACCCCGCAGATCCTTATCACGGAATTAGGTGCGTTCCGCAACCGACTGGCCTCGATTCCGATCTATGCCTCGTCGGTAACGGCTCAATATGATTTCATCGTCAACGACGGAGGCGCCCGGGTGCTGTTCGTGGGCGACAAGCACCAGTATCCCATGGCCTACGATTACTGGAAGAAGCATCCCGACCAGATACTGAAGATAGTGGTGTACAAGAACGACGGTCTGGCGCTGAAGGACGACGATACGGTCACCATATTCTGGGACGATTTCGTACGCCTGGGCATGGAGGCCGGCGAGGAAATCGAAAAGGAGGTAGCCGCCCGCATTGAACGCGGACTACCCGAGGACATGGCCACGCTGATATACACTTCGGGCACCACCGGCGAACCCAAGGGCGTGTGCATCACCCACGCCAACTACGCATCCTGCATCGACAAGCACCTGAAACTGCTGCACTCGCTGTCGGACCGTGACCTGTCGATGGCTTTCCTGCCCATGAGCCATATCCTGGAGAAGGCATGGTGCTATTTTCTGATTTGCAAGGGATGTCCGATAGCCGTGAATTACGATCCGCGCGTGATACAGGACACGATTCACTCCGTGCATCCCAACGTGATGTGCTGTGTGCCCCGCTTCTGGGAGAAGGTATATGCCGCCGTCAAGGAGAAGATAGCCGGCATGAACGCCATCGAGCGCTGGATGGTGAACCGCGCCATCGCCGTGGGCAAGAAGCGCAACCTGAAGTACCGTCGCATGGGCAAACAGGCCCCCTGGCTGGTCGAGAAACAGTATCAGTTCTGGCACCGTCATATATTCCAGAAACTGAAGAACGCCATCGGCATACCGAATCCTAATTTCTTTCCTACGGCCGGAGCGCCGCTGTCTGACCGCATCGTGGAATTCATGCGCGCCGTGGGCATCGACATCGTGATAGGCTATGGCCTCAGCGAGACCACGGCTACGGTGACATGCTATCCCGACGTAGGCTGGGAAATAGGCACTGTCGGCGTACCTATGCCCGGCATCAAGGTGAAGATAGACACCAACGGCGAGATACTGGTGAAAGGCGGCACCGTGACGCCCGGATATTACAACAACCCCGAAGCCAACGCGCAAGCGTTCACGCCCGACGGCTATTTCCGCACCGGCGACGCCGGACATTTCACGCCATCAGGAGCTTTGGTACTTACGGAGCGAGTGAAAGACCTGTTCAAGACATCGAACGGCAAATATATCGCTCCGCAGATGATGGAGTCGCGACTGGCCGAGAACAAATACATCGACGAGGTGGCCGTTATAGGCGACCGGCGTAAATTCGTGACGGCCTTGGTAGTGCCCAACATATCGCAGCTGCGCAAGTGGGCGCAAGGCAAAGGTCTGGACGAAGATACAGAGCTGTTAGTGAAGAATCCCAAGGTAGTGGAATTCATCATGAGTCAGATTCAGGAATATCAGAAAGACATAGCCGATTACGAGAAGATCAAGCGCATCACCCTGCTGCCGCACCACTTCTCGATCATGAACGGCGAGGTGACCAACACCATGAAGGTTCGCCGCCCCATCGTCGCCCGCAACTACGCCGCCCAGATCGAAGCCATGTACGCCTACTGACCGCGCTGTCCCAAAAATCCGCAGGTTTGATATAGGGCCTGCGTGTTCAGTTCAACATCAGGGATTGTCAGAGCTGAAGAAATTGCCGCCGGAGATATCAAAGAAACGATCAAAAAATTCTTTGAGACGTTTGATGACTATTTTCTTTTTTTCAGCTCGTCGCGCACCAGCGTTATCAAACAGTCTCATAGGAGGCAGAATATCGGCTATACCTGTGCCGCTTTCACGTATTTCTCCATTGCGGAACGACTGCTTGATGAAATCAAGAGCTTTCACTCGATTGAGATTTTCTTCTTCGATGATGGTTTCGATCTCCTTGCGCTGACTCTGACGTACAAACTCACTCCACCGGTCGTGAACATCAGTGTCGGGCGTATGACTTTCGATGAACTGACGTATCAGTTCCTCCTTGTTGCGGAGGTCCGGTGAGGCCTGTATAGACTTCATTGCCTTGATGATTATTTCACGGTCATGATTGTCTTCGCCGTTTAGCTGACCGACAAGGAAGAGGATGTAGTCGATATTGATTTCAATGGACTTCATCAGTTCCATCTCAAACACGAGGTCATCGTTGATGTTGGTAAGTTCACCTCCTTTGGGTCGGTATTTTTCGTGTAATTCGTTGTAGAAACTGCGGTAGTCGAGAAAATCTCCATTAAGGTCGATAATCTCTGTGCCCTCAAACTCATCGAATGTCAGCAGTATATTCAGGGTGCGAAGGATAGTTCCAAAGAGCTTGATAAATTCCTTTTGGGATGACTCTCCGACCAAAGGGAACCCATTTATCGGAAATTTGTCCAGAAGTTCATCAATCAGCTCTTTCCAACCGGGGAAATGCGTTTCTTTTTCATCGTAGCCGAAATAATAGTCATCGAATGCTTTCAGTAGGATAAGTCCTCCTGCATTCTTGTTGCCGAATTGTTGGAGACATTCGTTGGTGGCTTTTTCAAGATTCCGGAAACAGATGATGTTGCCGTGGTCTTTTATGGAGTTCAGGATGCGGTTGGTTCGGGAGTACGCCTGCAGAAGACCGTGCATACGCAGGTTTTTATCAACCCATAGAGTATTGAGCGTGGTTGCGTCAAAGCCAGTGAGGAACATATTTACCACAATGAGCAAGTCAATCTCGCGATTTTTCATGCGAAGCGACAAATCTTTGTAGTAGTTTTGGAATTTGTCGGCACTTGTGTCATAGCTCGTGCCGAACATCCTGTTATAGTCCTTGATACATTTTTCAAGGAACTCCCGGCTGCTCTCGTCAAGGCCTTCTGTATCTTCGGGCATCTCGTCCTCTATGTTCACATTGGGCGAATAGCTGTATATTGTAGCTATTTTCAGCCGTTTGTCCGGCGGCAACTGTTCCATCTGCTTCTGTAGTTCTGTGTAATAGAGTTTCACAAATGGAATGGATGCGACGGCAAATATCGAATTGAAGCCGGTTAGCCGCGTTTTCTGTTTTTCCTCTTTCACGGCCTTGCGGTCACGGGCGGTAGCTACCTCTTTCACATTGACAAGACGGCTAAACGAATAGCTGCGTGCATCGCGGCGTGTCTTCTGCGCGAAGTGGTCAAGTATGTATTTGGTGATTAGCGAAATGCGCTTAGGGGCCATCAGCGCACGTTCACGGTCAATATTGCTGACCATTTCATCAAGCACCTCGTCTTCTTCTCGCATGGTGCGGATATAGTCCACCTTGAACGGCAGTACGTTCTCATCGCGGATAGCATCCACTATAGTATATATGTGAAGCTGGTCGCCGAAAGCACCCTCCGTGGTGGTGAACTCCACATTGCGGATCGAACCGGAGTTTTCAGGAAATATCGGAGTGCCGGTAAAACCGAACATGTGATATTTCTTGAACTTCTTAACGATAGCCTTATGCATATCGCCGAACTGCGAGCGGTGACATTCATCGAAAATCAGCACTACATGCTGCTTATAAACCTCATGCTGAGGATTACGGGCAATAAAATTACTTAGTTTCTGTATAGTAGTAATGATGATATTGGCATTACTATCCGGTGCAAGTTGTTTAGCGAGAACTGCGGTAGAACCGTTTGAGTTGGCTGCACCTTTCTCAAACCGGTCATACTCTTTCATTGTCTGATAGTCAAGGTCTTTGCGGTCAACCACAAACAAGACCTTATCAATATCGGGCAAATGCGAGGCGAGCCGGGCGGTTTTGAATGATGTGAGTGTCTTGCCTGACCCTGTGGTATGCCATATATAGCCTCCACCTTCCCGTTTACCCCATGTTTTGGCATTAGTACTGATTTTGATACGGCGGATGATTTCCTCAGTAGCGGCTACCTGATACGGACGCATCACAAGAAGCATATTCTCCGAGGTGAATACGCAGTAACGGGTGAGGATATTGAGGATGGTATGTTTAGAGAGAAATGTCTGCGTGAAGTCAACGAGATCAAGAATCGGCTCGTTGTCTTTTGTGGCCCAGTAGGATGTGAACTCAAATGAATTGGATGTCTGTTTCTTTCCCTTTCCTTTGCCCGGACTTTGGTTGCTTCGTGCTACTGCGTCACGGGTGGTGTTGCTGTAATACTTCGTGAGCGTTCCGTTGCTGATAATGAATATCTGGACGAATTCAAACAGTCCGCAGTCCGCCCAGAATGAATCCCTCTGATAGCGATTGATTTGGTTGAAGGCATCTTTGATGCTGACACCACGACGCTTCAGTTCAACATGAACCAGCGGCAACCCGTTGACAAGAATGGTGACATCATATCGGTTCTCGAACGCGCCTCCCTCCGGCACATACTGATTGATTACCTGTAGTGAGTTATTATGAATATGGTCCTTATCAATCAGATAGATGTTGACTTTAGTGCCGTCAGGTCGAGTCCATGCCTTG
>DESI01000070.1 GCA_002361235.1 Porphyromonadaceae bacterium UBA3318
ATGCCTATTTTGACACAGCCTCCCTCCCCGCAGCGGATATGCTTCAACAGCACAATGTGACCCTTAACACCGAAAACGGCGTCTCCGGACGCAGGCTGGACAATCTGTTCCACGGCCTGTCGCGCGGCGTGACGTTCGTAAGCGGCAACT
Source organism: Porphyromonadaceae bacterium UBA3318 (assembly GCA_002361235.1). Classification (GTDB taxonomy): domain Bacteria; phylum Bacteroidota; class Bacteroidia; order Bacteroidales; family Muribaculaceae; genus Lepagella. The sequence continues at coordinate 151 of DESI01000070.1, forward strand.
CCTTGGGACACGACCAGAACCAGACGGCCACCCTGTATCTGACCAAGGACACCAACCGCATCTGCGTGATGCTGCACAACCTGGACGGCACCGAACTGGACGAGTCAGGCTTCACGTTCTCCATCACCTCGGGCAATGCCCTGATGAATTACGACAACACCCTCGACCCGGCGGGTCGCGTCACCTATCGCCCTTGGCACGTAACTCCGATTATGCTCGAGACCGAAACCAAGAGCGAAGCCAATAGCGAAAACGTGCAGGCGGCTCTCGCGGCCGAAATCTCGATGGCGCGCCTCGTGCCCGACGGCAATTCCCGTCTGGACGTGTACCGAACCGCCGACGGCGAACGCATCATCTCCGTGCCGCTGGAACGCAACCTGCTATTATATAAAGGAGAATACCACTCCATGATGTCCGACCAGGAATACCTGGACCGTCAGGACGACTACACCATCACGTTCATACTGGACCGTAACAACAACTGGGACCGCGCCGCCATGATCTACATCAACAACTGGGCGACACCCCCGGTACAGTACCAGGACTGGTGATGATTACGCAAACCGCGCATTAACCGACAATCGGGAAACCGCGCATTAACCGACAATGACTAAAACACTTGACATACTGACCCGCGTCGTGCTGTGGCTGATTCTATCGGTCACGGCACTGTCATGCCGTTCCGGCCACGAGCCGGAGCGTGACGGAGACACCGACGGGAGCCGGATATCGTTCAAGTTCACCATATATACCGAGGACACCCCCTCGTCCACGCGCGCCCTTGGCGTATGGGAGGAAGACGCCGCCAATGTGGCCGAGCGCATCCTGAACGCCGACGACATGCGCATCCTGTTCTTCGACCAGAGCGGCCGGCTGCTGAAGTCCGTACGCCCCTCGGACGTGGACTATGTGGGCAGCGACGTGACCAACGACGGCTACTACACCGTCTCGGCCTCGTTCACACACGAATACTTCGACAATTTCGACGACAACGCCAACGTCGCCTTCACCGTAATGATACTGGCCAATCTGGAAGGAATCGGAGGCCGATACACCGACTACACTCCCGGCGACACTTTCAGGCAGGATGTCGTCGACTCGTTCATGATGGCCGACAATTATTTCCCCACCGTCGGGTCCGGCATCCCGATGTACGGTGTCAAGGGATTCTATGTGCCCAAGGAAACGCTGATGCAAGGACAGGACGCGCCCGTGGTCGGCGAGATCGACATGATACGCGCCCTGTGCAAGATCGAGGTGCGCGACCGGATCACCAACCCCGTCATCGGTCCCGACGGACAGCGTTACCCCAAAATCACCAACGTGGAGATGGTGTCGTGGCTTAACCGGGGATACCTGCGCCCCCGTTTCGACGACTACCCCTCGGGACTGCGTGAGGCCAACATTTATCCTGCCGCCGCCACAACCAACGCCGTGTCGGGCCGCACCGCAGGCGACAAGTACATATTCTACTGTCCGGAGGCGGACGTGGCCGACATGCGGTTCCGCGTCACGGCCATTGTAGAGCCGGGACAGGCGCCCCGACAGTTCGAGACGGGACTGGCGCCGTTCCGTGCCGGCATCGGCTCCGAGCTGGTGCGCAACCACATATACCGCTTCGACGTCAAGGCGTTCAACACCATACTGGACCTGGACGTGAACGTCAGCGACTGGACCGTGCAGACCGACGAGTTTGAGCTTGACAACATCGTGAGCGTGGAGCCTGACGGCTTCCTGAAATGGGAATACGACGGCAACAACTTCGCCGTGACCACCGAGACCTACAACGGCCAGCCCGAAGAACAGCTTTCGATACTGAACGGCACCACCGGCTGCGCCACCGGCCGCTTCACGATACTGTCGCCCAAGGGCGCGACGTGGCGGGCATACTTCATACCGGGCGAGAACGGCGTGGATGCGTTCGAGTTCGTGGACACGGACGCAGACGGCAACGTGGTGCCCGGCTCGCAGCGCGTTTACGCCGAGGGTCTTGTGGGGGAACAGGCCACCATCCACATCCGTGGCAAAGGGGAGGCCGATTCCTACCGACACTGGGCCGAGCTGGTGATCGAGGTACGCACCGTGGACGGCACCGTGCTCTACGCGCCGCTCACGCCGGCCATGAGCTCAAGGTTCATCATATATCGCGAGAATAAATTATGAAAGGCTTGATCCGCATTTATATCCTGATGGTTTCGTTGACGGCGTTCCTGCTGACACAGGGATGCGACCGCTCACGTGACGACATGACGCAGCCCGACTCCGACTGCATCACGCTGACCGTGGACGTGCCTTTCGCGGGCACACGCGCCGGCAGCGACGAGCTGAACGAGTTCACCGTCAAGAGCCTGCACCTGTTCTTCTACACCGCCGAGGGACATGACGACGACACTTCCGAAGCGATATATGACGTGACGATAGACGGCGAGTTCGTGTATTCGCGCCATATCACCCTGGCCCTCCCCGACAATGCGCTGAAGGATGGCGGTCTGTTCGGTCCCGCGTCCGACCGCTGCTATGTCTACGCCGTGGCCAATGTGGACGAAAACCGGCTGACATCCGCCACCGTCTCAGGCTTGAAATCCACTGTCGTGGACTCGGATTTCGACAAGACGCGCGTGCAGGACAGTTTCGCCATGGACGGTTTCGCCGAGCTGTTGCTGAACCGCGCCGACCGCATCGTGTCCGGCACCGTCACCCTGCAGCGCGCCGCCGCAAAGCTGACCCTTTCGGTCGACCTGCCGCAAATGATCGAAGTCGAGCAGAAGATAATCAGCCCGGTGGACGGCAGCGAACAGATAATCAGGATCACATACCATTCGCGCGCCGAGGACATGCACGTATGGATAGCCAACGGCGTGGCGCAGTCCCGGCTGAACACGCCGGCACTCCCGGCCGATGAAGATGCCCTCTATTCCAACGAAATATATGCCGCCGAAAATGTCGGTTCGGCATTCACCCACGACGACTCCCAGCCCAAATACAAGTACGTGCAGAACGTTCCCTTCTATTCCTATCCCAACCGCTGGGATTCCTTCTCGCCGCGCGGCAACTGCTTCCTGACCCTGGAGATTCCCTGGTGGTACACCGACGAGCAGGGCAAGGTGCAGAACATCGTGACCTATTACCGTCTCAGCGTCCAGCCGGAACGGTACTACATAGAGCGCAACACGCACTACGACATGCGTGTCACCATCGGGCGCCTGGGCGGCGTCTCGGTGCAGCAGCCCGTCGACATGCTGTTCGACTGGAACTACAACATGGAGTGGAACGTGCACACGCTCCCAACCGACATCAAGGAGATACGCTACCTGCTGCTGAACAACAACGACTTCTCCACGCAGCTGGATGCGTACAGCTACATGATGGAGAACGAGACATCCATCTCCATTCCCTACAACACATCGCATCCCGTGGAGATAGAGTCGGTGCAGCTGGTATGGCACGATTTCAAAAACGACCGCGACCGCAATATAACGTTAGCCAAGACCGGCACCTACACATACAGCGACTGTTCGGCCTATCAGCGCACCACGCACTTTGCCGGCATCGAGGTCGACCCGGTGAAAGGCACGCTGAACATCCGTCGCGACCTGCTGCATATCTCATGGGACAACCGGGCCACCCTCACTACCGAAGACGCCATCAACGCCTACACGTTCACCATCAGGCTGCGGCATACCGATGCCCCGGCCAACGAGCCGTCGGCCCGCGCCACCGTCGCAGTCACCCAGATTCCGGCCATATATATCACGAGCCAGCTGACTGAATCCGGAACCCGGTTCATCAACAATCAGAATAGAACATACGAATTCCGAAGCGGATCATGGTGGAGTGGATATGTCTACAATTACAAAGGATATCTGACACAAGACGACGACTGGCCTTCAAACGCACAGAAAAAGCGCTATTGGCTCGGTTCATATCACAACGAGAATTCCGGTTTTATCAACAACAAAAATACGTATGTGCTGACCATCTCCAAGTTTGCCACAAACGACAACTATATCATCGCCGACCCCCGTAAACGCGATATAGACAATCTGAATGAAAGCGACCTGTCTGCATCGGATGCAGCCGACTGGAGTATGGAAGTCAACAACCGTCAGATGCAATATTACTATCCCGCTGACGATGACGCTTCCAAAACTCGCTTCATAGCGCCGCAGATCCGGGTGGCGTCGCAGTGGGGCGTAACATATCAGATTTCACGCCGCGGCGCCCAACGCCGGTGCGCGTCATATCAGGAAAACGGTCGTCCGGCAGGCAGATGGCGTCTCCCCACCGCCGCCGAAATCGAGTATATCTGCCGCCTGTCTAACAAGCAGTATATCCCCTACCTGTTCGGCACTCAGGGAGGTACAGCCAATTACTGGTGCGCCTCCGGCGGAGTGGATGTAAATAACAGTACCACAAATCCATCCGTGACTGTTGTGCCGACCGAGGATGGCGATAACGAACGTCGGGCCGTGCGTTGCGTCTACGACGAATGGTACTGGAAGGGGGACACACTGACTACCAAAACCCGATTCGCCTGGGGCGACCGGCGACGGACCACTAACGGCAACAGACCATGAAAGCATTATATTCCATCATCATATTGCTGTCCGCAGCGCTTATGGCGTCGTGCCGAAGCCAGGACACTCCCGACACACCCGATGCCGGCGTACCCGACGGCACTCCTGTCGAAATCGTGACGGGCGCCTCGTTCCCGGAGCTGTCCTTCGCCCGGGAGTCGCGCGCCATGAACGACGAGCCTACCATTGACGAGCTGCTCAACACGCTGAAGGTAAATCTGTTCGTATTCGACCCGGCGGGCGTGATGCTGCAGTTCATCGGTCCCGAAGACGTGCAGATCATCAACATCGACGCCGATAGCAAGATGGTGTATTTCAAGGTCAGCAACATCTACAGTTCGTCGCTCCCGCGCAGGCTGCATTTCGTCATCACGTCGGCACCCGACCTGCACGACATCAGCGGAGGCGAATATATATCGGCCATGGCCAGCGAGACCACCACCATGCCTGCCCTGGTGGTGAACGGGGGCACCGACGCCTACTGGGGCATCAGGGAACTGGACAGCATCACCGACAATATGAAGCTGACCGTGAAACTGATACGCAACTTCGTGAAGCTGACGGCCACCAGCTCGGCCGACCCCGGCGTGTTCCGCATGCTGGGCTACACGGTGGTGAACCGGCCGAGTTCGGGCACCGTGGCGCCATACATCTACCGCGACCACCTGTTCGCCACATTCCTCGATTCGGACAACGAACTGATCAGCTACGACGACATCATAGCGCAGGGATACTACGGCGTCAATCCGGCCGGCAGCGACGTGAGCATGACCCACACCACCGAAGCGGAGGTGACACGCGCGCTTCAGGAATCGGAGGCGCTCCTCGCGGCCGGCGAGGCCGACTCCCCGTGCTACATCTACGAGCGCACACAGAGTTCGGTCACTTCGGCCGGCAACGACGTGAAGGTGACATACATGATCGTGGCGGCCGAGTATCGCGGCAAACGATGCTACTACAAGATAGACATCGGGCGTGACAAGGAGGGCAAGTTCGGCTTCTACGACCTGCTGCGCAATTTCCAGTACACCATCGACATCACCGAGGTTGGCGGCGAGGGTGCGCCCACGGTACTTGACGCCATGAACGGCGCCGCCCACAACAACCTCTCCACCTCCATCGTGACGCGCGACTTGTTCTCCATCGGTTACGAAGGGGAGAAGATCGAGGTCAGCTCCACGCGCGTCATATTCACCGAGCAGACCGCCGGTTACGCGCTGAGGTTCCGCTACACGCCGGCCATCGGGCAGACGTTCGACCCCGCGAAGCTGAAGATTTACGATGTCGCGGACGAGGCGACGGAATACAATGTGTCCGGAGCTACCGCCACGTCGCCCAAGGCCATAGACCTGACAGGCGACGTGATAGCGGGCGCCACCGTGACGCGCGGCGACGACGGATGGTACAACCTGAATGTCACCACCAAGGCGATTCCGGCCGACAGCCGCCGCCTGGAACAGAACATACGCATCTATTACAGCGGCGGCTCGGCCGGACTGGGGCGCACCGTCACGTTCATGCTGCGCCGTCCGTGGGAGTTCGGCAATGTTACGGCCACGTCTCCCGCCTCGACGTTAGGCAGCGAGTTCACGGTGGGGCTTACGGTTCCGTCGGGAATGTCGCAGTCGCAGTTCCCCCTGGTCATCACGTTCGAGAGCGACAAACAGAACATCTACGGCGTCAACGGCACGCCACTGGCGGTGGCCACGGGCGCGTCAGGATTCGCAGGCGCCACCACCGACGAAGTGATAGGTTACGAATGGCGTCTGGAATGGAGCGGATATTCGAAGACAGGCAACGAGAACGGGATGCGCCTCACCGCCCGCTTCCGCATGAACACCACCTCGGCGCAGGACCGCCTCTACAACACCTCGTCGATAGACGCCGCCGGCCTGACGGGACGCACGGCCAACAACGGCAATGCCGGTTTCTGCATCCGCATCGCCAATAAAGGCCGCAAATACATCCATCCTCAATACGTCAACATCGCACGATGAAGGCCGGCGTTTGCATTGACGCAGCACTGCATTCCCCTGACCGGGTTTTTCATAAAAATCTACATATCCATTGCCGCCGCGCTTTCTTAAGTGTCGGCGGTCGCTTTACATTGCTATCATGCTATGTATCTATTGTTTAATCGGAACCCGGCGTTGATTCCGGACAGGACGGACAATTGTCCGGACGTTAAATTTTACGAATTGATAATTTGCTTTTGAAAAAATTTATCCCTTGTGTTGCATTATTAAAATTATTGTAGTCATTTTGTCCTTTGCAAATAACGTGTGCATCCTCCGGACATTCCATGGACAAAGCATGTTATTTGATTGACGATCACTGAATATGTTTAGATTCCGGTAACTGAATAATGGTTCGCGATATAACGGACTTGCAATAACAACAGGGTGTGTTTGAATGAAGTGGGGTCGCATCGTCTGAGAGTGCGATAACAAAGGCTTGCCAAAACGGATCCGAAGCCCCGGACCGCGCTTTGCGTATGCCCTCCCGCGCTCCGGACTGAAGCCTGCACTAAGTTTGATACACATATCCTCCTTAACGGCAATCAAATACCCATACTGACCGATACCGGCAGGTACAAGTATAGAAAGATTGACATTGCCTACATGCACAATGGGAAGCAGCAACAAAATCTGCACACAACTATAAGATTGCATGTATAACAACAATAATAAAGTAATTATAAAAAGTATGAAACATTTATGGAAATTCACGTTCGGAGCGCTTGCTCTCGCACTGGCTTCCTGCAGCAGCGAGGCACCCGCACCGAACAACGGCAATGACGCCGACGGCGACGTTTACGCCGCCCTGAGAATCAAGCTTCCCACCGGCACCCGCGCCGGCAAAGCCGGCCAGGAATACGGCCAGGACTCCGAGAATTACGTCAGCAAGATACTTGTGGTGCTGACCACTAAGAACACCAGCGGCGACTACATCTTCCTTACCTACGACGAGGCGGACGCCATGGGTGGCGACCAGATTCCCGGCGACCATGAGACAACAGATGGCCAGACGCCCGTGAACGAGCTGAAATACACCCTCAACTTCAGCGCCAAGGACATGGATCCCAGCGCGCTTGACGTGGCAGGCAGCAACGAAGGCGCGGATATATATGTATTTATTACTGTCCGCTAAACTT
>DESI01000061.1 GCA_002361235.1 Porphyromonadaceae bacterium UBA3318
TATGTTTTTCGGCCCTTGTCAAGTCCCCCGACGATATTTTTTCAACTTTCCTTTACTTATCCGTTTAACTCGTTGATTCTCCGCGAAATCAACAAATGTTAAAATGTATTTTGTTTTGTTAATATCAGAACTGGAAATAGATGAACGGCGCTACTTCCTCCGACATGAACTCTATTACAAGTTGCACTACCAGCATGAAAGCAATGAACTTCACTATCCATGGGGACCTGACGAACAATGATTGACATTTGTCAGCAATGCTCTGCGGCACGAAGTGGAATGCTATCAGACACAGCATCATGATACACCACACCATCCGCGCCTGGAAAAATTGCGGGAACTGGTTCCACTGGAAGTCTACAAAAATGTTCTGGATAATCAACACGGAGTCCTGGAACGAAGCGGCACGAAAGAATACCCACAGCAGCGACACATATATAAATGTAATCAGCCAGCTGACGAAAATAGTGAACCAGTTGTCGGGAATTTTGGCAAGCACCGGCTTGCACATCTTGTGAACGGCGAGTCCGACACCATGCATGGCACCCCAGAACACGAACTTCCATGCTGCGCCATGCCACAGACCACCAATTAGCATGGTCAGGAAATTGTTGACGTACGTACGTATGGTACCTTTTCTGTTCCCACCTAAAGGAATATATACATAATCGCGAAGCCATGAGGAGAGCGAGATATGCCATCTGCGCCAGAATTCCGTCAGGTTCCGACTCTGATAGGGAGAATCGAAGTTGATACCAAGTTTGAAACCCATTATCAGCGCTATGCCTATGGCCATATCCGAGTATCCGGAGAAGTCGCAATATATCTGCATGGTATATCCAAGCACACCCATCAGGGTCTGGACGCCTGTGTAAAGTGTCGGCTCATTGAATATAAGGTCATTATATTGCGCGATGTAGTCGGCTATGAGTGCCTTTTTGATCACACCGCACATTATGAGCCACAAGCCTGCCCAGATTTCATCGGATGTTGCCCTGCGGTTTTCCTTAAGCTGAGGCAGAAAATAATCGGCTCGTACAATAGGTCCGGCAACCAACGCGGGGAAAAATGACAGGAAGAATATATAATCGAGCCATGATTCCGTAGGTTCTATCTTCCGTTTATACACATCCACCACATAGCTAATGGACTGGAACGTATAGAACGAAATGCCTACAGGCAGGATTATATCAAGAGGCTGGAAATTCCCCTGCACCATCTGGTTCCAGTTCCAGAGAAAGAAATTGGCATACTTGAAGTATCCCAATATTGAGAGGGACAGTGTAATAGAAAGCCACATCAGAGTTTTGCGCGCCGATTTGGTTTTCAGTTTACCCATCCACCGGGCCACCGACCAGTCAATCAGCGATGTAGCCATCAACATCAGGAAGAAAAGGCCGGACGATTTATAATAGAAATATAATGAGAACAGCACGACAAATATAGTCATGCGCAACTTGTTCTTCTTCAGCAAGGCGTAAACGGGCAGAAACAGGATGAACAGCACCCAGAACAGTCCGCTTGAGAACAGCATAGGAGCCGAAGAATCGTAAGCGAACGCCTGTCCGAAATTGTTAAGAGCCAGTGCCGCGTTGTCGCGCAGAGCATCCCATGTCATAGTCGAAGCATCTTCCATCACTTGAATTTATTACTTGTTCAGAGCTTTAAGGAAAACGATATTAGGATTTACCTTTCCAATTGAATCAGACGGCACATTCGCAACAAAAGGATGTGCCGACTTAGGCAGCCATCGCATTATTGAATCTATCCACAGGGCCGATGATTTGCGCGTAGGATGAATGTGATCGGCCTTACGGTCGAAATGCATACCTTCGGACCGGAAGAAACTTCCGGGTTTGCACGTAGCCTCAAGCAAATCGTTGATACCGGAGTCCTTCTGCCAGTTCGGCGGACCAATCCATACGTATGGAATCGTATCTATTACTTCCAGAATCTTCCTGATATAAGGAAGTCGTGCGCGGGGATCCTTGAAATACAGCTCATTGCTTCCGAGCGAAATAAAGATCTGCGTAGGCTTATACCTGGCAATCTGATTGGCCAGTGTGTCATAGTCCGCCCAAATCTTTGTATTGCTCGAATCCCAGTTTACAGAATGAATGGTGTGTCCGTTAGCCTTGGCATACTGGGCAAGCCTGAGGGCGAGGTTCCACGTCATGGAATCGCCGAATATGAATAACGACTGAGGCAGCGAATCGTTCTCAGCCTTGACCTGCACTACTGAATCCCGCGGCACTATCAATGAATCGCCGGGCAAGTCATCTGATTCACTGGCAAGCAATGTCTTGTCAAACGGGGCCTTCTTGACCGTATAATTACCTATTACGATGTCATCGGAAAAGGCCACCACAAAAATAACAGCAAGCGCTGTGGCAAGCAACAGCCACAAACCGGAATAATTCTTAAACATTTACGTTCAGTCCTAATGCGGACTTCATGACAACAGGGTTATTGAAGCGGTGCCATCCATATTGCGTACTGGCACCGAGGTTTTCTTTATTGTTACAGCCAGATTCTGAATCCTGGGATAACGTGCGTGCAGATCATCGGACACGGCTTTGGCCACGGATTCGAGCAGCGACCATGACTGAGTCATACGACGGGCAACCGTGTCATAGACATCGGCATAGGACACTGTAGTAGACATCTCCTCTGTTCGAAACTGATCGGCCGGATACCTGATTTCCACATCCACCACAAATTCATTTCCCACTGCACGCTCCTGGTCCATCACTCCGATTCGGGAGTAAAACTTCAGGTCGTTAAGCCGGATTACAAAGCATTCCATTACATTACTGATACCGGTATTTTCTCTATACGGCGCAGGTGACGTCCACCTTCAAACTGTGCGTTGAGATAAGCGTCAATAATAGCCTTAGCCTCGTCAACTGTCACAAACCGTGCCGGAAGATCCACGAAATTAGCCGCATTATGTCTGCGTGCCAGTTCGGCTATCTCGGGCAGCCAGCACAATGCGGCCCGAATGCCCTGATGCTTGTTCAGCGTCATGCTTATGCCGTTGCCGCTGCCGCATAATGCAATGCCGAACGCACACTCACCGCGCTCTACGGCAAATGCTGCCGGATGCGCGTAGTCAGGATAATCGCACGATTCCGAACTGTATGTACCGAAGTCCTGAACATCGTAGCCTTTCGACTTCATGTATTCAATCATCTGCAGCTTCATCTCATATCCTGCATGATCACTGCAAAACGCTACTTTCTCCATAACTTATCCGTTTAATATTCGCTTTTAGCGACATTCATATTCTGATTCTCAGATTCTAATTCACAGATTCGCATTCCGACCGCACTTCGCGATTGATGGAGTCTATATAATCCAGCACTTCGTCCCGGCCACGGGGCTTTTCAGACGAAGTAATGAATATCTTGGGTAATTCCTCCCAGCTTAGTTTAAGTTCATTTTTGTAAGCCTCCACATTTCGCTCCACGGCAGCATTGCTCAGCTTGTCGGCCTTAGTGAAGATGATGGAGAACGGGACGCCATGCTCGCCGAGCCAGTCCATGAATTCCATATCTATTTTCTGAGGCTCATGACGCACGTCTATCAGCACAAACAGATTGGTGAGCTGCCGGCGGTCCAGCACATAACCCTCAATCAGTTTCTGCAACTGGTCGCGCTGTGCCTTACCACGCTGCGCATAGCCGTAACCAGGGAGATCCACCAGATACCACTCTCCGTCATTGATGCTGAAATGGTTTATCAGCAACGTCTTGCCCGGGGTCTGTGAAGTCTTGGCCAGACCCTTGCGCCTTACCAACATATTGATAAGCGACGACTTGCCGACATTCGACCTTCCTATAAAGGCATATTCCGGCGCATCGACATCCGGACACTTGGAAACATCCGGTGAACTTATCACGAATTTGGGATTCTTGATTTCCATATCTTCCAATTTATGCCGGAATCACCGAATCGTGAACCAGCTTCAGGGCCTGTTCCGCTTTATCGTCGTTCACTACCAGCGCCAAAGTCGAATCCGACGTCCCTTCCGACAATCCGTTGACGGTAATTCCGTTGCGGTTCAGCGTACTGGTCAGCCTTGCGCCCAGACCGTGCATTCGGCGTATTCCTTCCTTTACAACAGCAATTATAGCAAGATGTTCCGTCAGGTACACGCTAAGCACGTCACCGGCGCCTATTTCAGGCGAGAACTCGTTGCGCACGGTCTCCAACGCCTTTCGTGCATCAGCAGCCTTGACCGAGATTGTGAATTCCATCGCATCCTCATCGCCGGTGGCAAGCATTACCGATATGCCGTTTCGTGCCATGGCGTTGTATGTGCGGGTATTTACTTCCTCTATGTCCTTCACCACCTTCCCGTGTATGGTGACGGTTGCCGTATCACGCACATACGACACTCCCCTCACCTCGTCGGGCAATCGCATGGCATTGTCCGTTATCAACGTGCCGGGCATCTCGGGGCGATGGGTGTTCAATATCTTTATCGGTATGTTTTTGTGAAATACCGGATAAATCGTAGGCGGATAGATCACCTTCGCACCAAACGAACATAGTTCCATGCTCTCAACGAACGACATATCGGGTATCACCTTCGCGTCCTTGATGATTCTCGGATCTGAAGTCATGAATCCATCCACATCGGTCCATATCTCAAGCATATCGGCATCCAGGGCTGCCGCCACCAATGCCGCGGTATAGTCCGAGCCGCCTCGACCCAGATTGGTGATGGCGCCGTCATTATTATCACGGGATATAAAGCCTCCTATCACACAATGCCGTTCCAACGGCAACGGAAAGTTGCGTTGTATCAACTGCTCGGTTGCCTTGCGGTCGGCTATGTTCCTGCCCATCCACCTTTCGGTCTTGACGAATTGAAGCGAATCCTTGTGACAGGCTCCTGAAATTATCGCGGCCACTATCACCGACGACATCCTTTCGCCGAAACTTACTATCCTGTCCAACGTACGTTCCGGAAGCTCATTGATCAGCGATACGCCCAGATAAAGATTGCCGAGTTCTGTCAGCATCGAGTCGACTTTTTCCAGCACTTCACCCTGTTTATCCTGAGGCACCAGCTCATGGATTATGTCATGATGACGCTTGGCGCAGCCCTTCATGGCCTCGATACGCGTATCCTTACCTTCAGCCGATTCCCTGGCAGTAGCGATAAGCCGGTCGGTCAGCCCCCCCAATGCAGATACGACAACAACGGCCGGCGAATCAAGCGACTCCACTATTCTCTTTACATTCCGCAGGCTTTCTATGGTGCCAACCGACGTGCCGCCGAATTTCAATACTTTCATTTAAAACAGCTTGATCGAAATGTAACGCTTGGGATTTTTCTTTACATCGAGCACCAGCGAGTCAATATCGGCGGCCACTCTGTTAAGACGGTTATAAAGTTCGGGATCCTTGGTGAGAAGTCCCAGAGTGGAATTCTCCTCGTTGAGCTGAGTGCTGAATCGCGACAGTTCATCCGTTATCTTATACACATTGTCCATCGTGGAATTGATGGGCAGCTGGTTCAGATTGTGCGACAGCAGCATCAGATTGTAGCTTACGGAATCCAGCTTATGCGTCAGGTTTCTCGCATTGTGCATCAACGGCGGGACATCGCGCTTCACCGTGCCCTGAAGGTCTCCTGTCATTGTCAGCACATTTTCAGTAATGCCGTCCAGACGACGTACGGATGCTATGAGAGCAGGATCCGAAACCAAATCGTTAAGATTGTTGATCAGCGAATCGATATGTGGCACCATCTTGTTGATATTAGGCACCAGGTCATTGGTGACGGCGTCCATTATTCCTTTCTCGCTGCGCAACGGCACGAGTCCGCCGTTTGGAATAAGTTTAGCGCTCTTGCCGACCACCAGGTTTATATATCCGCCGTTTAACAGCGAGGACGCAAGCTGTGCATACGAATCCTCGGGGAGATTCAGCTTGTCGTTTACGGCCAGCAATATCTTGATCTTTCCCGGATGGTCGTAATCGTACTTGATGCTCCTGACCTGACCAACCTTAAAACCGTTGACCGTCACAGGAGCCGACTGTTCAAGGCCTGAGACATCCGTAGCCTCTGCATAATAGAAATGGGTGGGATTCAACAGATTGATACCCTTCAGATAGTCAATGCCTACAAACAGCACCAGCCCGGCTATTATCACACACAAGCCGATTATAAACTCCTTGTTATATTTTTTCATTTCAATTCGTTATCTTAATTTATTAATCGTGAATTATTTTCCGCTGTTCTTCCGGCGCTTTGCCAGCGACGTATGGCGTTTATGCTGAATAGTCTGGGATTCCGCCTGTTTTGCGACCCGTGCATCTGCCACTGCTTTGCCTTCGGATTCTCCCTGAGCATTAGCCTCAGAACCTCGCTTATTACCTCTTTCAGCTTTTGCCACACCAGTGGAGGAATTTATCACGATACGTTTCTTCCCCTTCTCTCTGTTATTAACATTTTTTGAGGATGATTTCCTGTCCTTTCCCTTCTGATTTTTGTCCTTGCTGTTTTTAGTACTCTTGTTTTTGACTTCGGATTCAGGTTCAGGAACTGCTTTCTTTTCTACGACAGGTTCCTCCACCTTGGCCAGATAATCCGTTTCCTTCCTGATCAGAATCTTGTCGTTATCAATCTGTCGCTGGTCACTCAGTTTTTTCGATGAGGCCGAGCGACGGCGACGTTGTCCCACAGGAAGCGTACGATTGTGCACTGTGGCATAATTATAGCTTCTTTCCTCGTACTTGGCGGCAGGTGCCGACTGTTTCCGGTCTCCGGAATTCGAGCCTGCAACATTAAGTACAGGTATGGCCGCATCGCTTGTAGTGACTTCCGGTACCACGGCGGTTTCCGTAGTCTCCGACACGTCATCGGTCTTTTTGCTTCTGCGTTTATTGCTTCGTCTTGAAGTGCGCGATTCTTTCTTTGCGCCTGTCTCTTTCGACTCCTTCACATTGTCGGCCGAAGAATCAGTCTTAACGCTCAATTGTGGCTTCACGCTCTTGGCATAGCTCTCTATTGCGGCGTACAGGGCCGATGCAAGCTGTTCCTGGCCTTTCTCGCTACCCATGAACTTCGCGCTCTCGGGATTGCATATAAAGTCGAGTTCCACCAGTACCGCCGGCATGGAAGTGGCCCACAGCACCCAGAATCCGGCCTGCTTCACACCTCTGTCAGCGCGCCGGGCGTCGGACACCAGATGTTTCTGCGCCTCGTTGGCAAACTTCAGACTCTGACCCAGATTCTTTTTCTGAGCCATCTCGAATATGATATACGATTCATCCTTCTTGGGATCGAAGCCTGAATATTTCTGCTCGTAGTTGCTTTCAAGCTCTATCACCGAGTTCTCGCGCTGGGCTACCTTAAGGTTATTGGCGTCTTTGTGCAGACCGAGTGCGTATACTGACGAACCGGCCACCTTGCGGCGATTCGGATTGGTCTTGTCTACCGAGTTGGTATGTATCGAGACAAACAGATTGCCACGGTTTCGGTTCGCGATATTGGCCCGCTCCTGCAGGGATATGAAGTTGTCGTCGTCGCGTGTCATCACAACCTTTACGTCCGACATCTTCTTACCGATCATAGCTGCCAGTTTCTTGGCCACGCCGAGGTTGATGTCTTTTTCGCGCACGTTGTTGTCGACCGCTCCGGTGTCGTGACCGCCATGTCCTGCATCTATCACGACTGTGAACTCCGGCTGCTGCGTAGTCCTGCGGGCACCTTCGGCCACACCGCCGCATATTGCGACGGAGGTTAATGCCAGATATATTGTCTTCTTTATGATATTCACGTAATTATTCGAATTTTTTCCTGATGAACACGAAGTCGCGTCCCAGATATTTCTCCCTCACTATGGGATTGGCCACAAGTTCCTCGCTGGTGCCCTGAAACAATACCTTTCCTTCGAACAGCATGTAGGCGCGGTCGGTGATGCCAAGGATTGAATCGGCCTTATGGTCGGTGATCAGCACTCCGATGTTGCGTTCCTTCAGGTGATAGACCACTGACTGAATATCCTCCACGGCAATCGGGTCGACAGCCGCAAAAGGCTCGTCAAGCATTATGAATTTAGGATTGATGGCCAGACACCTGGCTATCTCCGTGCGCCGGCGCTCGCCACCTGACAGATTGCTGCCCTTGTTGCGGCGCACGTGCTCAAGCTTGAACTCCTTGATCAGTTGTTCCAGTTTCTCTTTCTGATACTCCTTGCTGGTGCCGGACATCTCAAGAATGGCGCGGATATTGTTCTCCACGCTGAGCGTACGGAACACCGAAGCTTCCTGCGGCAGATAGCCTATACCCATCTTGGCACGCTTGTACACCGGGTATTCCGTTATGTCGTGCCCGTCAAGGAACACGCGCCCGTTGTTCGGACTGATCAGACCTACCGTCATATAGAACGTCGTGGTCTTGCCGGCTCCGTTGGGACCGAGCAGACCTACTATCTCACCCTGCTTCACCTCTATGGACACCTTGTTGGCCACGGTGCGCTTGCCATACTTTTTCACAAGGTCTTGAGTCCTCAATATTCCGGGAGCAGAATCCTGCGCCTCCGTTTCCACCACTGCAGCTCCCTGCGGTGTATCAATCACGGTTGCGGCGTCCACTGTCACTGTCTCCTGATCCGGAATGCGGCCTTCCAGGTCGGCTTCCTCCTCGGGTGTGAGCTTGTCGGGACGTTCCTCGGCGTTCCTGTTCAACTTCTTATGTCCGAACCCGAATATCTTCATTTCAGCAATGATCTGATGTAATCCGTCAGCAACTTGATAGCCACTTTGTTATGACCTCCCTGCGGCACGATAAGATCCGCATAGCGCTTGGACGGCTCAATGTAGAGTTCGTGCATCGGCTTTAGAGTCTCGCGGTACCGGTCTATCACCATCTGCGGGGTGCGGTTGCGCTCTATGCAGTCGCGGCTTATGACACGAATCAGGCGCTCGTCTGCCTCGGCGTCAACAAACACCTTAACGTCCGTCATGTCGCGCAGGGTCTTGTCCGTCAACACCAATATTCCTTCCACCACCACTACTTCCGTGGGTCGGAGCGTAATGGTTTCCTTCATGCGCGAACATGTGATGAAGTCGTAGGTGGGCATCTGCACGGTCTTGCCTTCCTTCAGCTCCTGCAAGTGCTTGGTGAGCAACGTCCATTCTATCGAAGCGGGCTCGTCATAGTTCATCTTCAGACGCACCTCCAACGGTATCCGGGCATTGTCCTTATAGTAACAATCCTGCGGAATCACGCTCACTTCGCCTGACGGAAGCGCTTCCATGATTTTTCTGACCACTGTAGTCTTGCCCGAGCCTGTGCCGCCCGCTATACCTATTACCAACATCTTTATTTCTGTTTCGAAGGTTGTGAAGAATTAGCGACAAAATTACAAAATTATACCCTTAACCCCAAATTTTTTACTAACTTTGCACAAATTTTGGACAGATTATAATGTTTGCATCATCAATAAAGACATTAGGGAAATACTGCCTCTTTTTGACGCAGGTGTTCCGTGTGCCGGACAAATGGAGAGAATTTTTCAAAAGTCTGGTCAAGGAGATATATAAACTGGGGGTGGACTCCATTCCCCTGGTCATCATCATATCCATATTCATCGGTGCCGTGATATGCATACAGATGACCATCAATATCGTATCGCCGTTGATTCCCACATACGCCACCGGTCTCGCCACACGCGAAATCCTGATTCTGGAATTCTCGTCCACCATGATGTGTCTGATTCTGGCCGGCAAAGTGGGTAGTAACATCTCGTCCGAAATCGGTACAATGCGTGTCACCGAACAGATTGACGCCATGGAAATCATGGGAATCAATTCGGCCAACTTCATAGTGTTGCCTAAAATAATCGGATTCATCCTGTTCATACCCGTACTCGGCATCCTCTCTATGTTTTTCGGAATCTTAGGAGGTATCATAATCGCTGAATTTACCGATATGATCAGTTACGAGCATTTCGTATACGGTCTGCAGTCATTTTTCAACGAGTGGTATATCTGGTATTCGCTGATCAAATGTCTGGTATTCGCGTTCATCATCACCTCGGTGGCAGCCTTCTATGGTTATTATGTCAAGGGAGGCTCGCTCGAAGTGGGTCAGTCCAGCACCAAGGCCGTGGTGTCGAGTTCAATCCTGATTCTGCTGGCCGACGTGATTCTCACTAAACTTCTGTTGCAATGATCGAAGCTCACAACATATCCAAATGGTTTGACGGTCAGCAGATCCTGTTTGACGTATCGGCCAAGTTCGAGACCGGCAAGACCAATCTGATAATAGGACAGTCAGGCTCCGGCAAGACTGTATTTATGAAATGTCTTATCGGATTGCTGACACCCGAAGAAGGCGAGATACTTTACGACGGCCGCAGGTTCCGGTCGCTCGACATCGAGCAGAAGCGTCAGCTTCGCACGGAAATCGGAGTATTGTTCCAGGGTTCGGCCCTGTTCGACAACGAGACCGTACTTGGCAACGTGATGTTTCCCTTGAAGATGTTCAGCCCGTTGAGCCATTCCGAGCAGCTGGAACGCGCCCGGTTCTGCATCAACCGAGTGGGTCTGAAAAACGCCGATGACAAATACCCGAGCGAAATTTCAGGAGGTATGCAGAAGCGTGTCGCCATCGCCCGTGCCATCGCCCTGAATCCCAAATATCTGTTCTGCGACGAGCCCAACTCCGGACTCGACCCCAAGACCTCGATCCTGATAGACGAGCTTCTCAGCGACATCACGCATGAATACGAAATCACTACAATCATCAATACCCACGACATGAACTCGGTGCTGGGTATCGGCGAGAATATCGTGTTCATCAATCAAGGCCGATGCGACTGGACAGGCAATGACAAGACCATATTCCGTTCCAAGAGTAAGTCACTTAATGACTTTGTGTTCGCATCCCGACTCTTTAAGGAGGTCAAACTTTTCCTTGAGCGCCAGTACGAAAGCGAATCCCAGACTGAATCCAAAGACTGATTCAGGCTTTATCGGGGGGGGGTAATCACAGGAAACAATATCAGTTTTTATTTGTTGATACAGTAAAGACCGACGGATGTTGGCTAAACACTGTCCGTCAGTCCCGAAATGTGTAATCTACTTATAAAAACAAACTGATATGTCTGACACAAAGAAAAGCGTAAAAGGAACCAAGACCGAAGCCAATCTGGTAATCGCCTATCTCGCCGAATCCTCGGCATACACACGCTACATGTTCTATGCACAGCAGGCCGACAAAGAGGGTTATTATCCTGTAGGACAGATATTCCGTGCCACGGCTGCAAACGAGATGCATCACTCCAAGGTATATTTCAAATTCCTTGAGGGAGGTTCCGTTACAGTGCCCATGGCAGCAGATGCCGGCGTAATCGGCACTACTGCCGAAAATCTGGCCACAGCCGCCAAGGAGGAGAAATTCGAGGGTGTAGAGCTGTACCAAGGCTTCGCCAAAACCGCCAAAGAAGAGGGATTCGATGAAATAGCCGCTCATTTCAGTGCCATCGCCACTATCGAACAGCGCCACGAGGACCGCTTCAACCACTATCTGAAACAGGTTCAGGACGGTACGGTATGGAAACGCGACACTCCCATCAAGTGGCAATGCCTGGTTTGCGGTTATATCTACGAAGGCCTGACACCTCCCAAGGTATGCCCCGCATGCGACCATCCATATCAGCATTACATCGGTCTGGATTACGATGTAATCTGATAAACGATTATAGAAATAATACACACATCCTCAGCTCCGGTCGCACAGCCTCCGGAGCTTCTTTATTTTGTCCTACACCGTGCGCCTCACGGCATTTTCCAGACGCTGTCTGGCCGTCGTATTGTCCAAAGGATTTTGTGCTGTACCATGGCCGGCATTGATGTCTATCACCTTCCCGAATCCGGCCTTTAACAACGAATCCTTGTTCTCGACTTTTCCGGCAAAAAGCCATACCGGCACACCCCGGTTCCGGGCGTGACTCAGAATTCCGGCCGACACCTTTCCCTGCAATGTCTGGCTGTCGGCTTTCCCCTCTCCTGTCAATACTATGGCTGTTTCATCAAGTATCGCATCGAAATCTGAAAGCGACAGCATATATTCTATGCCGGATTCCATCTTAGCGCCCGCCATAGCCGCCAATCCATACCCGGCGCCACCAGCCGCTCCTGCTCCTTTCACCGATGCGGCTTTCACACTTGTTTTCCGTTCAATAACTTCAAGCACATTCTTCATGCCTCGTTCCAGACCATCCAGATCCATCACCTTAACGCCCTTTTGTGGGGCGTACAGCCTCACCGCACCCATCGGCCCGCAGAACGGAATATCTGCATCATAGAGTACCGTTATGTCGCATTCACACTTTAATTGTTCCAACGCCGTTGAATCGACATCGGTAATGTCTATCATGTCCGCACCGGTTACTGGGCGATTTAGAATTCCATCCCGAGTATATACCTGAAGCCCGAGTGCCTGAAGCGCACCTATTGCCACATCGTTTGTTGCGCTTCCTCCGAGACATATTGTGATATGCTTCGCTCCCGCTTCTATTGCCTTTACCATAGCCATACCCAATCCGTACGAGCTTGTGTGCATGGCATCGCGTTCATCGGGAGTCAGCATGGTCAATCCGGCACATTGCGCCATTTCAATATATGCGGTCGCGCCGTCACAATCCATTAAATATTTAGACTCACATTCGCGCAACAACGGACCAAGCACCCGGATTGGCACCTCGCGCCCTCCCGTCATGCTGCGTATCGCATCAATCGTGCCTTCTCCTCCGTCTGCCATAGGCATAACGGACACCATGCAACCGGGCTTAGCACTCATTACGCCCCTCTTGGCTGCCTCTCCGGCTTCCAAACTGGTCATACATCCCTTAAACGAATCGAACGCACATATCACTTTCATAACATTGCAAAAGTAATATTTTTTGACCGTAAAACAATAATTGCTATCAATACTGACTTATTAGGATAGAACGATATTGACATGATAATAGAGGTAACTGACATCAACGACTCCCGCATCGCTCCGTATGTCGGCCTGACGGAAGCCCAGCTACGTAACAGGCAGCATGCCGACCGGGGCATTTTCATAGCGGAAAGTCCCAAAGTAATCCGCGTGGCATTGAGCGCCGGCTATGAACCGATTTCAATGCTTTGCGAGGAACGTCACATCACTGGCGACGCCGCCGACATAATTCAGTCGTGTCCTGACATCGACATATACACCGGTTCACGCGACTTGCTGACCTCTATAACGGGATATAAGCTGACCCGCGGCGTGCTTTGCGCCATGCGGCGCAAGCCGTTGCCGTCAGTCAAGCAGATTTGCGCCGACGGCCACCGGGTCGCGGTGATTCATGGGGTGACAGATACCACGAATATCGGCTCGATTTTCCGTTCAGCCGCAGCTTTAGGCATAGATGCTGTCGTACTTTCGTCAGATTCCTGCGATCCCCTGAACCGACGCGCCGTCCGCGTGTCGATGGGCACCGTTTTCCTGGTGCCCTGGACATTCTCTGACCATCCATTGCAGGAGCTGAACAGCCTCGGATACAAAACCTCCGCTTTAGCTCTTTCCGATAACTCCGTAAGCATCGACGATACACTGCTGAGTAATATTGACAAACTTGCCTTGGTACTCGGCACGGAAGGCGATGGCCTTCCCGCCTCTACGATAGCAGAAGCGGACTATACCGTCCGCATACCCATGCATCATCAGGTAGATTCTCTCAATGTGGGGGCGGCGGCAGCCGTTGCTTTCTGGCAGTTACGCTATGCTGTAGTCAAATAGCCACATCTGACGGTTTTATTCAGGCTTCAATGCCACCCATGTGTGGTCATGGCCTGTGGCGGGTATCACTTTCTCAAGCAAATCACTGAGCGTCATCACAATGCTTGATGTATTCACACATGGATGACATGCGTATGTGGTGCAATCCCTCAGGTCTTCGTCTATAATCAGCCTGACCTTATGGTCCTTGTCATGAATCAGTCCCATAGGCGAGACGGCACCCGGATGAATGTGCAGATACCGGTCCATCTGTTCGGCTCCGGCAAACGACAACCGGGCGCATCCCAGTTGCGAGCTGAGATATTTGGTCTTGAACGGCTTGTCGGCGGGTATCATAAGCAGATAGAAGTCAGTCTGCTGTCTGTTGGTCAGGAAAAGGTTCTTGAACACCGGCGCACCGGCATCCTTACGCACCATCTCGCACTCCTCCATTGTGAAGGCAGCTGGATGGCACAAGGTGGTGTAGCTCACGCCTAACTTGTCCAGGAAATCGTATACTCCAAGTTCCGCTTCCGTTCGCAACTCATTCCCTTCCGTGGGACGTCCGTTATATTTTACTGTCTTGAAATCCATATCACATATATTCTACCGATGCAAAATTACTGCTTTTATTCCTTATTTTTTAGTAATTTTGCTGACAAAATAGAACTTTACATAATCATGAAACAGGCGGTTTTACGGTATATTGTTACATTCCTGATGTTTATGGCGGTTTTCATCATTGAAAAACCCATATTCATGCTCGTCTATTCATCGCTATATCCGGGCATCGGCATCGGAGACGTTTTCTCCGTGATATGGCATGGCCTATTGATCGATGCTTCCGTTTCAGGATACCTTACCGTCATTCCGGCTCTGCTTATTCTGATAATGCTTTTGGTACGTTCGCAGGTAACAGACATAATTGCACGCATTTACTTTATAATCGTGTCTTTGCTGCTCGCCGCCATATTCGTGGGCGACACCGTACTTTACGGTTACTGGGGTTTCAAGCTCGACGCCACTCCCCTGTTTTACTTCGCATCGTCACCGTCGGCGGCTATGGCCAGCGTATCTACATGGCAGGTAATTGGAGGCGTATTTCTGTGGCTTGCTGTCGCCGCTCTGTTTTATACCGCGTTTTATTTCACATCCTTGCGTATCAAGGTCAGTCCGTTATCTAAAAAGTGCAAACCGTGGGGCGTAGCTCTCGGACTCTTTATGACTGTCCTCCTGTTTCTCCCGATACGCGGCGGCGTCACAGTTTCTACAATGAACGTCAGCTACGCATATTTCAGCCAGAACCAGCGTCTGAATCATGCCGCCGTCAATCCTGCGTTCTCGTTGCTCTATTCGCTCAATCAACAGAAGGATTTCAGCAAGCAGTTCCGTTATTTTGACAATGACGAGGCCACACGCATTGCCGCAGAACTGACCGATACCAGATTCACCGGCGACACAACGTTGCTCAATACCGACCGTCCCGACGTGTGGATAATAATCGCTGAAAGTTTTTCATCACACCTCTTGCCATCGTTCGGTGGCGAACCTATAGCCGTGAAACTCGATTCCATCGCACGTTCGGGATTACTGTTCACCAACTTTTACGCATCCAGCTTCCGTACGGATCGCTCCCTACCGGCTATTCTCAGCGGATTCCCCGGCCAGCCTAACACCTCGGTAATGAAATATGTGAAGAAAGCCGAACACCTCCCTTCAGTCCCGAAGTCTTTGCGTAAGGCAGGGTATGATTGCGCATATTATTATGGCGGTGACGTCAATTTCACCAACATGCTGGCTTATCTGGTAAACTGCGGATTCGGACATATTGTAAGTGACAAGGATTTCAGCATAAGCGAGAAAGCCAGCAAATGGGGTGCGCACGACCATACCCTATTCGCTCATGTCATTACGGAGAATGCCGCGGACACCGTCGCCGGACCCCGTTTCCGCGTGGTGCAGACATCCAGCAGCCACGAGCCTTTCGAAGTACCATTCCATAGCAATTTTACGGACAAATGCCTTAATGCTTTCGCATACGCTGACAATGCCATTGCCACGTTTGTCAACAGCCTTGCCTCCTCGCCTCGTTGGAACCGAACGCTTGTCGTGATTGTTCCCGACCATTACGGCGTATATCCCGACAATCTCACCGATCCACAAGCCCGCCATCGCGTGCCGTTGATCATGACCGGAGGCGCACTGAAGCGCCGTGGCACTATTGCCACTGTCGGCGATCAGACCGACATTGCCGCCACTCTGCTTGACGCGCTTGCCATGCAGCATCGCGACTTCAAGTTCAGCACCAATCTGTTGGACTCCGTAGCACCACACTACGCGTTCTTTACATCACCCTCGGACTTCGGATTGGTTTCAGCCACCGACACCGTGACTTACAGCATCGAATCCGACAAACCCATCAAAATGCAAGGTCGCAATCCCGGTAAGGCTCTTGACCGGGCAAAGGCTTATCTTCAGAAGATCTACGACGCCATGTCCGACCTCTGATTCCTTTTGCACTTACGCACCGATTTCCGGACAACAACGACTATCACAACTATTACAGCTATCGACAACAGCACCCATCCGGCCATGATATGCACGTATGGCACGTTCAGACTGATGTTGTCGTGCAGCGGGCTTATGTACAGGTCTGCTAACGGAGCTATAACGGCATATTGATCGCCGAGTATGTCGCTTTCGACCTTCAGGGTATCGCCTATCACCATGGTTTCGAGAGTGGAATCATTATACTCCGGCCAGGCATGGCCTTCGATGCTCGGATCACCGGTGCGGGCGAAATTGGTCCACATACGTTGCACCGTGGCCGAGAGTTTCGGATTGATGTTGTTTCCGGTGTATCTGTTCTCGTTCAGATTACCGAAAACATACGGCAGTTCTACTGTGTGGCACGCACCCCGATGTGGCAAAGTCGACGCCTTGGTCCAGTAATAATTATAAGTCCTTCCTCCCGACTCTGCATGACACCGTGCTGTAAATGTAGAAGGAGTGCGGAACATCAGGTCAGTTATGAACTCCACTCGGCCCCATGTCCTGCCTTTGGAATAGTCATCAGTAAAACGGTTGCAGGTCTCGCGTTCTGACGTGGGAAGTTCCTGCATTATGTTCTCGTACCATACATTTATCGCTATCTTAAACGGAATGATGCCACCCATGCCCCCTATCCAGTAATTTGCCTCATCACTGTTTGTTCCGGTCATGAAGTCAATGTCACGGGCTTTCCCTTCGCGATAAGCCTTGTATGGATCCAACGGTATCAACTTACCGTCACGCATCGGGAACCGGTTATGGGCATCCACTTTCCTGCTTAGCTCGGCCAACTGGTCCTGGCTCAGCTCCATCAGACCTTCCACATTGTCTATACCGGTTTCCTTTACCACCAGATCTGTAAGTTCCTCGGCCTGCTTGCGGCTGCTGGTCAATGCCACCGAACCGCTTTCGGCTATCACACGCCGGAACAATCCCTTTGACCGGTCTATCAGCGGCAGTAACGACACGCTGCCGCCACCCGCCGATTCGCCGAATATGGTTACGTTATCCGGATTGCCTCCGAATGCCGCGATGTTCTTCTGCACCCACTTCAATGCCTCTATCTGATCCAGAAGACCGAGATTCGCGCTCTCCGCATAGTCCTCTCCTCCTTTCAGAGTCGATAAATCCAGAAATCCGAATATACCGAGCCTATAATTGATTGTCACTAAAATTATATCCGGATGCGCTTTCACCAGGTTATGTCCGTCAAACATCGGGTCCGAAGATCCTCCCCAGCCGTAACTGCCGCCATGTATGTAAACCATCACCGGCCTGTTGCCCAGGGATGCACTGTCGTTCTGTGCTGTCCATACGTTCAGCGTGAGGCAATCCTCGCTCTGCGGATATAATGAACCAAGACAACCTATGTCCTTGCTCTGAATGGCCGATTTGCCAAAATAATATGCCTGCCACACATCGTTGCTTGCGGGTGCAGGTTCCGGGGCATGCCAGCGGAGCCGCCCCACCGGAGGCTGAGCGTAAGGAATACCCTTGTAGCTCAGCACGCTGTCTGTCGCTTTGCCTATGTAATAACCATTATATGTCTTGACTGAATATGCTGCCACTGAATCCTGAGCCGGCAGTGCTAAGTTTTCACCGTACATGGACATCAGCCTTGCTGACTCCTTCTCTAATTCTTTGTTGCCGCAACCTGCCATAAGACAGGATGCCAGCATTATGATATATCCTAATTGTTTTTTCATCTATAAACGTATTCTGATTATTTACCGTTATTATAACAAACGCTCGTTTCGTTGAGATTGATATTATAAACCAATTACTGATTATGAAAGTATTATTGATTAATGGATCGCCTCATAAGGAAGGCAACACATATATCGCACTGACAGAGGTAGCCAGGACGCTGGAAGCAGAAGGTATTGAAACCGAGATTTACTGGATCGGCAATCATCCGATTCCCGGCTGTATCGCCTGCTACAAATGCTATGAGACCGGTGTGTGCGTGTTCAACACCGGTGCTTACTCCGACCTTTACATCAAAGTCCAGGAAGCCGACGGCTATATCATCGGGTCGCCCGTATATTACGCCGGGCCGGCCGGAAGCCTCTGCGCTCTGCTGGACCGTCTGTTCTATTCGGCCGGACGTTTCATGGCCTATAAGCCTGCGGCCAGCGTCAACGTATGCCGCCGCGGAGGTGGCGCCACGTCGTTCGACCGTCTGAACAAATATTTCACCATCAACAACATGCCCGTAGTACCGTCGCAGTACTGGAACATTGTATATGGCCGCGACCCTGGCGAGGCAAGTCTGGATGGCGAAGGCCTCCAGACCATGCGCACCTTGGGCCGCAATATGGCATGGATGCTGAAATGTCTTAACGGTGAGCGTGTACCGCATCCCGCACCCGAACCGCGTCAGGCCACAAACTTCATACGATGAGATTCACACCGGATAATATCAAGAAACTGGCTCCTGACGAGATATTCGTATTCGGGAGCAATCTTGCCGGCCATCACGGCGGTGGAGCGGCTCGCGTTGCGTTGGACCGCTTCGGCGCTCAATGGGGCGTGGGCGAAGGAATTCAAGGTCAAAGTTACGCCATTCCGACCATGCAGGGCGGCGTGGAGACAATCAGGCCATACGTCGATCGGTTCCTTGACCTGGCGTATGAATGGGATCAGAACACGTTTCTGGTCACACGTATAGGATGTGGCATAGCCGGATTCACACCTGAGCAGATAGCTCCCCTGTTCGACCGCGCTCTTGACATGTACAATGTCGTGTTGCCCCGGGATTTCTCCGACATCCTCATAGCGCGCCGCAAGCGTCTCGGCATCCCCTTGCCTCCGGGCATCACTGACTGATTGCATTACCTTACAAGCTCTTATATTAACGGCGGGGACTGGAATGACGGCGTCCTCGCCGTCAACTATTTTATTGGATATTCTATCAAAAAATGTTAACTTTGCAATACAAACGCATAGCAATATGAATATCAGAACGATTTTAATTGCCGGCACCGTCACACTCGCCGCATCCTTGACTGTAAAGGCTCAGGAACTGACCGAAGGTTCGTATCGTGCATTGGTCGGTATCAGAACGGCTTGCGCCCAGATCGACTTCTCCAAGGCTACGGTAGATGGTATTCCGTTTGCCGAATTTGCGGAATATGACGGATACAAATCCAGAAAGGCTTTTCGCGAGGATTATGAGGAAGACATACTGGATTTGCTTGGCGATTTCATCGAGGAATTCAATGATGTAGAGAGTCCTATACGTCTCACGGTAAACCGTCGCGTGGAGACCCGTCTTGACATCAACGTGCGCAAGGTTGTGACAAACGGCAGTCAGTTCTGGGCCGATTTCGTATTCTGGGACAAAGAATCGGGCGATGTGCTGGCATCCTTCTATATGGAAGCCGAAGACGGCCGCGTAGGTTCGTTCATGAACCTGCTTGGAGACGCCATGGAAGAAGCCGGCGAAAAACTTGCCCGACATCTGAAAAAGAACATCAGGCGCGAAATCAAACAGATGGAGAAATCCCGATAACAGCTAACACCAGTCATCAGGATACAGTGAATCCCAACACGCGATTGTGCCGGGATACATTACTTATTGAGGAAATTATAATGTCTTTGCGAACTGCTCAAAACGCTTAAGGCCTTCGATCATACGGGTACGAGGACAGGCTATATTCCAGCGCATGAATCCTTCGCCGTCCTTGCCATACATCGTGCCGGCGTTCAGCCATAGTTTTGCGTCTTGGATCAACATCTTTTCAAGTTCAGCCGATGTCATGCCGAATTTGCGACAGTCCATCCATACCAGATACGTTCCCTCTAATTTTGTAATCGGGAAGTCGTGCAGATGTTCCTCGCAGAACCTACGCATATACTCATAATTGCCATGTATGTACTCCAAGAGTTGGTCCAGCCATTCCGCGCCTTCGTTGTATGCCGCCTGCAATGCAATAACGCCAAAGGGATTCACATCGCATACCTCGTTGATGTTTATGGCACGGTCTATCTTGGCACGACGCCCGGCATCGGCGCACACAATGTTTGCTATCTGCAGTCCGGCGATATTGAATGCCTTGCTCGGAGACACGCAGCTGACGGAATGCCGGCTGAATTCCTCGGAAATCGAAGCGAACGGCGTATATTCATAACCCGGCATCACAAGCTCGCAATGTATCTCGTCGGCAATCACCACAACATCATGGCGAATACAGATTTCTCCTATTCTGATCAGTTCATCGCGGCTCCATACTCTTCCGGCGGGATTGTGAGGATTGCACAGAATCATCGCCTTTACCTTCGGATCCGATACCTTGCGTTCCAGATCCTCGAAATCTATCGAATATGTATTGTCGGCATATACCAACGGAGATTCGACTATCTCGCATCCGTTGTTGCGGATTGACGAGAAGAAGCAGTTGTAGACCGGTGTCTGAATCAGCACCTTGTCACCGGGCGCAGTCAACGCCTTTATGATGGCCGAAAGAGCCGGTACCACTCCCGAAGTATAGATAATCCAGTCATTATCGATGTTCCATCCATGACGGCGTGCGAACCATCCCGTAATGGATTCATAGTAACTTTGCGGCACACGGGTATAACCAAACACTCCGTGGTCTACCCTGCGACTCAATGCCTCTATGATGGCCGGAGCGGTACGAAAATCCATGTCGGCCACCCACATTGGCAGCACATCAGGATTTTCCGCGCCGTCCCACTTGACGCAATTCGTCCCGCGCCTGTCTATAATCTCATCAAAATCGTATTTCATACTTGCTATTCTTACCTCGTCACTATGACTTATGACCTATACTTATCTTGCAGTCTGCCGGTGCCTTTATGTTCTCGTCTATCGTTATTGAACCGATTTCGTCGGCCACGATGCGCCCTGTACGGGGATTCTTGATGTTGGTGATGGCTCCGCGTATGTCTGCGTCAAGCTCGCTGTATTCAAACGCACGGTCGCAGCCCGGATCGAACGTGCAGTTCTCCAGTATCAGGTTATGCGCGTAGCACAGAGGCTGTTCGCCTGAGATATGGCAGTTGACGAGACGCAGATTCCGTGAATGCCATCCCAAGTACTCGCCGTTAAGCTCCGAATCGTATATGGTCACGTTCTCCACCTCCCAGAAGGCATCTTTCGTGGTGATCTTGGCATGGTGTATCTCGGCGTTCTTCACATACTGGAACACATACTTGCTGTCGCTTTCCAGGCCGTCAACATATATGTCGTTGCTGAACATGAACGGATATGTGCCGCCGTGCAATTTCAGGTTCTTTATGCGTATGTTTTTGCAACGCCAGAACACCTCGTCGGCATCGTTCATCGTCACGTTCTCGATGTCTATGTCGCTCATCTCGCGGAACATTTTCGGAGCGTCTATCACCGTGTCGGTCATCTTCAGATGGTCGCAGTACCACAGCGCCGAGCGGCCTCCCACATCGAAGTAGCAACGGTCTATCTTGAATCCATGCACGTGCCAAAAAGGGTAGTTGCCCTCAAACCGACAGTTGACGGCCTCGATGTTGCTGCATTCCTTTATGGCCGACTCGCCCTCGCGTATGGTCACATTCTCCAGACGCAGGTCGTGCGATTCGAACAGCGGTCGCTCGCCTCCGAATTCCGTATCTTTAATCGTTTTCATATCCTGATGTATAGTTTATTTAAGGCTTAGTTATACCTTCAAGGCACGTTGCAAAATTACAAATAAATCGGCGGTTTCTGTTATCCCGATTTATGAAATAATTACCATTATCCCATATCGGGCTGCGTCTTGGGCTTGACTTTCCGCATCCAGCGTTCCCATTTAAGGTATATGAGGAAGATAACGCCTCTAAAGCAAAGTTCTATGCACATGGCCACCCACACGCCTTTCAGTCCCATTGTGGGAGCCAAGAGTGCTGCCAACGTCAGACGCACCGCCCAGATGCTGAACAGGTTCATCACGCACGGCACAAGCGTGTCGGCGGCACCGACGAATACACCGTATGCCACTATTGATGCTGCGAACATCGGTTCGGCGAAAGCCTCCACCCTCAACGCCATCACGCCAAGATTCCT
This sequence comes from Porphyromonadaceae bacterium UBA3318, assembly GCA_002361235.1. GTDB lineage: Bacteria > Bacteroidota > Bacteroidia > Bacteroidales > Muribaculaceae > Lepagella. The sequence continues at coordinate 22,368 of DESI01000061.1, forward strand.
TATTTCTGTCACCGGCGACATCAATCCGATTATCTCTGGTGCGAATATGTACATCAATACGCCCATTACGCCCATAACCCCCATACCCATTCCGACTGTGATACGGGCGAAGCTGCGTGTCAGCGTTCTGTTTTTCGCTCCGATGCTTTGCCCAACCAATGTAGTGGCGGCATCGGCGATACCGTAGCCCGGCATATAGCAAAGACTCTCGGCGGTGACCGCAAACGAATTGGCCGCTATGGCAAATACTCCCAACGGCGCCACGATGACGGTGGTGAGTATCTGCGCTCCGCATATCAGCACATGCTCCACGCCCATCGGCAGCCCGATGTTCAGTGCCTTGCGTATAGTTTCACGTCTTGGCAGAAACCGCCCATGCTCGCCTGTCAGTTTCAATTCCGTGGATTGCGCCGAAAGATACCATATCAGTATGGCCGCCACCACCGTCTCGGCTGCAGCAGTACCCAATGCCGCTCCCTTCACGCCCAATCCGGCGCCCGGTATCGTCAACGATAAGAATCCTATGTTCCAATGATGCGACGGGAATATCAGCAGGAAATTGAATATTACATCCAGCGCGCACATCGTCACTCCCAGCATACTCGGCACCTTCATGTTGCCGCTGCACCGCAACATGCTGCTCGCAAGGAAGTTCAGCTGCATCGCCGGCAGAAATGCCGCGTATATCATGAAATACAGCGACGAATCACCGCATATCGAAGCGTCACCGCCCAGCCATACCGGGAGCATATCGCTGATTGCAACGCCAATCAACGCCAGCATCAGGCTGAATGTAAACGTTGCTATCATGGACTGCCTCAACACGGCGCGGGCACCGTGCATATCGCCGGCCCCGATCCGGTGCGCAACCTGCACCGAGAATCCGGTCGCAGCCGCGCCGCATAAGCCTGAGAACAGCCATGTACTGGTGGATACGAGTCCTATGGAGGCCGATGCCTCGGCGCCGAGATGTCCCACCATGGAGGCATCGATATATTGCATCACTATGGAGGAAAGCTGGGCAATCACGGCAGGCACGCTGAGCAGCATCGCCAGGCGTAGCTTCTGCCCTGTCGTCATCGCGGATCCCTGCCGTATCCGGGCAAGAAGCGCGTCGGTCCCTTCCCCTCTCATAGTCATCACTAATAGATATCTGCCATCTGTTCACTGTGTGCCGCGGCTATCTTGTTGGCCACCACGACAGCACTTGATATATGGTTGCAGATATGCTCGTCGCCTATCAGTCCGTCTACACCGGCTGTATGAAGCGATGCCCGCACATTGTCGCGCACTCCCGACAATACTATCATAATTCCTTCGGAATGCGACGACTCTATCAGCAGCTTCAGGTTGTGGATACCTGTCGAATCGATAAATGGCACCTTGCGCATACGGATTATACGCACTATCGGTTTCTCCTGCGGCGTGATACGCATCATCTCGTCGAATTTCGTAGCGGCTCCGAAGAAGAACGGGCCGTCTATCTCATATACCGACACGCCGGGGTTCAGATTCAGCACCTCATGCTTCGACAGGTCAGTGTCCTCGGCCGCGTCAAGCTGCTCGCCGTAAACCTTGATGGTAGTGTTCTCGGTGACTCGGCGCAGAAACATCACCACAGCCAACAGCAGGCCGATCTCGATGGCGATGGTCAGGTTGAACACCACTGTCAGCAGGAATGTGACCAGCATCACCGACAGGTCGCCCTTGGGATTGTGAACCATATCCACGACCGTGCGCCATCCGCTCATGTTGTAGCTGACCATGATCAGCACTGCCGCCAGACACGACATAGGCACCATGTTGATCAACGGCATGGCGAACATGAACACGCCAAACAATACTATCGCGTGAACTATACCGGCCACCGGGGTCTTGCCCCCGTTGGTGATGTTTGTCATGGTGCGGGCTATTGCGCCGGTCACAGGTATACCGCCGAATATCGGCACTATCACATTGGCCAGACCCTGACCCATCAGCTCGGTGTTACAGTTGGTGCGGTCGCCTGTACGACCGTCGGCAACCGTGGCGCTCAGCAGACTCTCGATTGCGCCCAACATAGCTATGGTAAAGGCCGATGGCAACAGGAGATTGACAGTCTGCATATTGAATCCGAGATTGGCCACCTGCGGCATCGACGGCGACAGATTGCCGAAACGGTCGCCGATGGTCTCGATACCGCTTATTCCCATAAACTCGCGCATTATCCACGTCGCCAGCGTTACCAAAACAATTGCCGTCAATGCGCCCGGTAACTTTGATGAAATCTTAGGAGTGACGATGTTGATCAATAATGCCAACAGTCCCACCGCGAGAGTCGCGATGTCTATGGTGTTGAAGTTAGCGATGTACACACGCCATTTGCCGATGAAATCGCCCGGCACCTGCTCGGTGATATGCAGTCCGAAGAAATCGGGCATCTGGGTGGAGAAAATCGTCAGCGCGATACCGGCCGTGAAGCCAACCACGATAGGATACGGTATGAACTTGATGACCGTGCCGAGATGGAACAGCCCCATCAGCAACAGGATACATCCGGCCATAAACGTGGCCATTGCCAGACCCGTCAGACCGTAAACCTGAATGATGTTATAGATAATTACGATGAATGCACCCGTAGGACCACCGATCTGCACGGTGTTGCCGCCGAAGGCGCTTACTATGAAACCGCCTATGACAGCCGTCACCAGACCGACTGTCGGACTAACGCCGCTTGCTATGGCGAAAGCGATTGCCAACGGCAAAGCAACAATTCCTACTACAATTCCCGCAACCAGATCCTTGCGGAACTTCTCCATGCTGTAATCTCGGCATGCCGCTATCAGCGCGGGATGAAAATCCAAACGTCCTACTGCTTTCATAAAACATCAATTGGAAGCCGATCAATCACTTTCTCGCAACCGGATTCCCCTAATTATTAACCTTAATCTTTATAAACCTTAATCTTTTCAGACTGCAAAATTATAAAAATATGTTAACACCACCAAAATTTGCTCACAAACCGGCACTCACAAACCGGCCCGTTCAGCACTGATGTGCAGTCTTGTTTTGTTTCAGTTCGGAGCTTCAGCGACAACGGTACGTCCCCCTTACTCGTCACTCCGTCTTATCACCGGCTTTCCACCTGTCCTTATAATATTCAGCATTGACGCGATAAACCAATATCCCTGTCAATATAAAAAAGATAATACCGAATACCCCGGCAAAGCCACGCAACCACAAAAGGACAGTATACTTCCTGTAGTCCATCGGATCCAGGAAAAAGAACTGAAGCACAAGCAGTATCATACATATCCCGATTGACGCATACATGGCATACTTCAACCGTTTGTTAACTTTATTACGGTAGTATGGCTCAAGTCTCTGCTCGGTCCTCTCCTTCCACTGCATGTATTCAAAGAAATCCATCATATCATTTACAGTATTTTCATGGCGATGGCGGCGCAGGCTTCGGCGTCTGCCAGGGCGTGGTGATGATTCTCCATCTCGTAGCCGCAGGCGGCGGCCGACAGATGCAACTGATGGCTGCGTAGTTTCAGACAACGGCGCGATGCCGCGAGAGTGCAATAGAATTCATATCCGGGATATTCCATGTCATATTCGGCAAAGACGGCCTTAAGGCAGCCCTCGTCGAACGGCTTGTTGTGCGCCACAAGCGGCAGTCCCTGTATCCGTGGCTCTATCTGTACCCACACTTCCGGGAAAGTAGGCTGACCGTCTGTATCGCGACGTGTCAGGCCGTGCACCTCGGTGGTCCAGTATGTGTAATAGTTCGGTTTCGGTTGTATCAGACTGTAGAACTTGTCTACAATCTCACCACCGCGTACCACGACGATTCCGACGCTACATACGCTTGAGCGCCGTCCATTGGCCGTTTCAAAATCTATAGCTACAAAATCCTGCATTCAATACTTTACTTGGAGGGCCTAAACTCCTTTAATATGTGCAAAATTAATCAAATCCTCTTTGCGGTGCAAAAGCCATTGTGTTTTTTAACATGAATAGTTCGGATATGATAATAATTATGTAATTTCGCGGGATGATGGATGAATTGGAAAGAAAGATTACGAAATACATACACGAGCTGCCGGTCGGCGAAGTGGCGGCAGAGGTCAACGCGGCACTCAGGCAGAAGCCGCGCGTGGTTGTCACCGCTCCTCCGGGTGCGGGCAAGTCTACGCTACTACCGTTGACCATTATGACCGACACGCCCGAGGGTCGAATTCTGATGCTGGAACCACGGCGGCTGGCCGCGAGACAGGTAGCACAGCGTATGGCCGACATGATCGGCGAGCGTGTCGGTCAGACCGTAGGCTATACCATCCGGTTTGAATCCCGCGTATCGGCGCAGACCCGTATCGAGGTCGTGACCGAAGGCATCCTGCAGCGGATGCTGGTGGATGATCCTACTCTTGACGGCATTTCCGTAGTGATTTTCGATGAGTTTCACGAGCACAGCCTATACTCCGACATCGCATACGCCCTGACACTCGAAGCCCAGCGACTGATACGTCCGGACCTGAAAATCGTCATCATGTCGGCCACAATCGATACAGATTATATATGCAGGCGTTTTGACGCTCCGCTGATCGAAAGCAAGGGACGAGCTTACGATGTGGAGATAATCCGCGCGGCCGAGTCCGACGCCAATACCTGCGTGGCCGACACAGCAGCAGCCATCCGTCGTGCATTGCGCGAACAGTCGGGCGACATCCTTGCCTTCCTCCCCGGACAGGGCGAGATAATGAAATGTCGCGACCTCCTCGCGAACCTGCCATCTGATATTTACATCCACACTCTCTACGGGATGATGCCGTTTGAGGAGCAACGGCGCACCCTGGCTCCTTCCCCTGCCGGCACACGCAAGATCGTACTCTCCACTCCTATTGCCGAGACTTCACTTACCATCGAAGGAATCCGCACTGTAGTCGATTCGGGTTTCTACAAAGGTATGGTATTTGATGCCCGAAGCGGCCTCAGTCATCTGGAAACGATGCGCATATCGCTCGACATGGCCCGGCAACGAAGCGGCCGTGCCGGACGGCTTTCGGAAGGCGTGTGTTATCGTCTGTGGTCCAACCCTGTGGAACTGCGCATGAAGGAAAGCCGTGTGCCGGAAATCGAGGAAGCTGATTTATCGTCTTTGGTGCTGGACATAGCCGCATGGGGCGAGAGTGATGTTTTCGACCTCCCTTGGCTCACGCTTCCGCCTCGCGACAAGGTATTCAAGGCCCGTCAGCTGCTACGCAGTCTTGGTGCCGTCAACGACAAGGGCGAGATAACCCCTCATGGCAGAAAGTTGGCACGAATCCCTTGCCATCCGCGCATAGCGCAGATGCTGACCGTAGCCGAAGACAATGCCACAAAGGCGTTAGGCTCAGACATAGCTGCTATCTTGGATGAGAAGGATCCGATAAACGACGAGAACGATTGCGACATAACCACACGCATAATAATGCTTCGCGAGGCGCGCCGCCGTGGCAACAGCGGCAGATTCGGCCGCATCATAAAGATTGCTGAGCAGTATCGCCGCCTGGTCAACGCCAAGGAAGACAACACAATCCCTGACCAGACCGCCATAGGCGCGCTCGTAGCCCTGGCATATCCCGAACGTGCGGCCATGATGGTGGCCGATTGCCGTTACAGGTTGGCCAACGGCGACGAGGTGCGCATAAATGCCGAAGATGCGTTGTCATCCAGGAAATTCCTGGCGATAGCATCATTAGGAAAGAGAATATTTCTGGCCGCGCCTATTGACGAGGCGGTGCTGAAGGATATGGCCACATGGAACGAAAAACTGCATTGGGACAACAGGCAGGGGCGCGTAGTGGCACGTCGTGAGTTACGCTTAGGCGCATTACTGCTTGACACAGCCGTTTCGGATTCCATTGATCGGGCTCGGATCATCGAGGCTATATGCGAGGCTGCTGCCAAGGATGGCCGTAGCATGTTCGATTTCTCAGATGACGTCACGCGCCTTATCCAGCGGATAGAAACCGTGGCGGGCTGGCATCCTGAACTGGATTTGCCAGACGTATCGGTCGACAGACTATTGGAAACAGCCGGCGAGTGGCTACCTTTATATATTGGTGATGCTATGACTGTCCGCGAACTAAAACGCATAGACATCTGCCAGGTGGTATGGGGATTGCTGACATACGACCGGCAACAGTCGGTGGATGCCATCGCTCCGTCGCATTATCGGTTACCGAATGGACGCAACGTACGTCTTGACTATCGTGTCGGCGCAGACTCACCGGTTCTGAGTGCACGACTTGAGGATTGCTTCGGCATCCGGGAGACTCCGCGCGTGGACGGCGGTACACGGCCGATGCTGATGGAATTACTCTCTCCGGGTTTCAAGCCCGTGCAACTCACCAAGGATATCGCAAGTTTCTGGAGCACTACCTACCACGAGGTCCGTAAGGAACTGCGCCGCCGTTACCCCAAACACCCCTGGCCGGAAAATCTGTGATTTTGTCGATCCGAAGATTTTTCGTAATTTTAGGGTTAATACTTTGACGTTATGACAGAAATCAATCAAAAGAACAATAATATCATAGAATGCGACGCCGACCGCGAGCGGCAGATCAATCGCGTCACGCTGATGGGCAGCGTCATAAACGCAGTGCTCGTGGTGTTCAAGTTCGTGGCCGGTATCCTGGGCCATTCGGCGGCCATGATAGCCGATGCGGTGCATTCCCTCTCCGACTTCCTCACGGACATAGTCGTGATAGTGTTTGTACGCATCGCGGGCAAACCGGCCGACAAGGACCACGATTACGGACACGGCAAGTACGAGACGCTGGCCACGGCCATCATTGGCCTGGGCCTGCTTGGCGTCGGCATCGCCATTTGCTGCAACGGCGTCTGCAAGATATATCAGGCCATCATCGGCAATCCTCTGCCCCGTCCAGGCTTCATCGCGTTTGCCGCCGCCATACTCAGCATCATCCTCAAGGAATGGGCCTACCGCTTCACGGTCAAGGCTGGCAAGGAGGCCGGTTCACAGGCCGTTGTGGCGAATGCCTGGCATCACCGCTCGGACGCGTTCTCGTCGCTCGGCACGGCTTTGGGCGTAGGCGGCGCATTGTTCCTCGGTGCAAAGTGGACGGTGCTCGATCCCATCGCTGCGGTGATCGTCAGCTTCTTTATCGTCGGCACTGCCCTCAAACTTCTTAAACAGGCGCTTGACGAACTGTTGGAGCATAGCCTCCCCGATGACGTGGAGAACGAGATAATGCAGATTGTAGAGCAAGAACCGTGCGTCACCAACATACACCATCTGCGCACGCGCCGCATCGGCAACAACATAGCAATGACCATGCACCTGCGTCTGCCGGGCGACATCAGCCTTTACCACGCACACGAGCATGCTTCGAATATCGAGCGCAAACTGCGCGAACGCTTCGGCGACAAGACCTTCATCGGCCTCCACATCGAGCCTGTCAAGGTTGACGGCGAATACCGGGAGCCCGACCACACGGCATCTGACCATAATCCGTAAAAGTGATAATTAATTCCGTATTCGGGATACTGACATCTTGACAATTACTTTATAATTTTGCATCGTAGATAATAAAACCACCACATACCGCAATATTGTCATACGATATGAAGCAACTTATTTCAGCATTATTACTCAGCATCTTAACATTCAATGTTATGGCACAACAGAAAATAACGCAGACGGCCGGACACGACGTACTCGGCGACTTCGCTCCCAAATTCGCGGAACTTAACGATAACGTTCTATTTGGCGAGGCTGTATGGAATGATTCAACTCTCTCGCTTCACGACCACAGCATGGTCACCATCTCCATCCTGCTTGGAAAGGGAATGATCGATTCATCGTTCCGCTCACACTTGATGTTGGGCAAAAAGCATGGCATCACCCGTAAGGAGATAGCCGCACTGCTTACTCAGGCCGCTTTCTACGCCGGATGGCCCAACGCATGGGCCGGCTTCCGCATCGCCAAGGAGGTATGGGCCGACGATAATGCCGCAACGGAGAAAGAGCGTTTCCAGCAGGAGATGATCTTCCCCATCGGCGAGCCTAACACCGCTTACGCCAAATACTTCATCGGCAACAGCTACCTGGCTCCCCTCTCCAACGAGCAGGTCAACGTGTCCAATGTCACATTCGAACCCCGCTGCCGCAACAACTGGCACATTCATAAGGCCACCAAGGGCGGCGGTCAGATGCTGATAGGTGTGGCAGGCCGCGGCTGGTATCAGGAGGAAGGCAAGCCCGCACAGGAGATTCTCCCCGGCACCGTAATCCATATTCCCGCCAATGTAAAGCACTGGCATGGCGCCGCTGCCGACAGCTGGTTCGCACACCTCGCCTTCGGCGTCCCGGGCGAAAACACCGAGAACGTATGGCTTGAACCTGTCAGCGATGCCGAATACAATAAATTGCCATAAGGCAATTTGTCGGAGGTGAACTATCATTAGGAATTACAATTAGGACCCTTTCATAACTCGAAACACCCCGTTGCCTACCGGCAGCGGGGTGTTTTAATTATGCTTAATGTCTACGTTATATCTTCTTGCGGAATGGCCACGTCACGAGGATGTACAGCTCGCGTACCCAAACCACCGACGACGACGCCAGGATTATGATGCCCAAGTCCTCGGCACCTGAGGGATTCCACTTCCAATCGGAAGTCCGCAGCATCGGTTCCACGTTGAAGAAGTTCGGCACCAGTTCGGTGATGAACAGCTGTCCGATCACGATAATCAACACTATGGTCCAGAATCCCTGGCTCATCTTGAGACTGAACAAACTCTTGGAGGTTTCGAACGCACGTGCGTCGAACATATACCAGAAATGTGTCCATACGAATATCGAGAACAGCAGTGTCATGTCGTAAACCGACATCGGAACCTCAGGGCCCCACGTAAAATGCTGCAGATCCCTCAGCGACTTGATGTCAACGTGGTTGAACAGGATATAGAATCCGAACGTCAACGCGAAGAATATCACTCCGACGCCAATCAGCTCGAACATCATCGGACGGTTGATGATGAAGGCGTTGCGGTTGCGCGGTTTGTTCTTCATCACACCGGGCGACGGCGGCAGCGAGGCGAGGGCCATCGCACCGAAGGTGTCCATAATAAGGTTTACCCACAGCATCTGCGTCACGGTCAACGGCGACTCCTTGCCGAAGAACGAACCGAACATCACCAACAGACATGCCGCCACGTTCACCGTGAGCTGGAACAGCAGGAAACGCTGTATGTTCTGATACAGCGAACGTCCCCACATCACGGCGCGTCCTATTGACGAGAACGAATTGTCGATGATGGTTATGTCGCTTGCCTCCTTGGCCACCGACGTGCCGTCACCCATCGAGAGGCCTACGTGCGCGGCACGCAGAGCCGGAGCGTCGTTGGTGCCGTCGCCGGTTACGGCCACGACTTCGTTGTTGGCCTGCAGGGCTTCCACCAGGCGCTTCTTATCCAAGGGCCGCGCGCGTGCTATTATCTTTAGTTCACCCACGCGGTTGCGCAATTCCTCGTCGCTCATATCGGCCACTTCAGGCCCGGTGATGATGTTGACGTCGGAATCCACGGCATCGTCCCACAGGCCGACCTGACGGCCTATCTCCTTGGCAGTGCCGGGAGTGTCGCCGGTCACTATCTTGACCTTGATGCCTGCGTTCAGCACCTCACGCACTGCATCGGGCACATCGGCACGAACCGGATCGGAGATAGCCACGATGCCGAGGAATGTCAGGCTGCCCGATTCTATCTGGCCGTTATTCAGCACTTCATTGCCATCGGCTGGAAGCTCGCAGTAGGCGAAACCTAACGTGCGCATGGCCATGCCCTGATATTCCAGCAGCCGTGCGTCTATTTCCTCCTTGGTCACGCCTGCAGTGTCGCTGCACATGCCGAATACAATCTCAGGCGCACCCTTCACGTACAGTATACGTTTGCCATCTGTTGACCTCACAACCGTGGCCATGTATTTGCGTTCGGTGCTGAAGGGCAGTTCCTCAAGGTGCTCGGCGTTCTCGCGCAGCGTGGTGTAGTCCACTCCCCTTTCGCGCAGCCAAAGCAGGAGGGCGCCTTCCGTCGGATTACCGAGAACCACCGGCTTCTCTTTGGAGACATCGAGTTGAGCGGTGGAGTTTGCGGCTATTCCCTCATATATCACCTGATCCGATGGGTTGCCGAAAAAGTCGGCCTTATATACCTGCATCTGGTTCTGGGTCAGCGTACCGGTCTTGTCGGTGCATATCACGGTGGTTGCGCCCATCGTCTCGCAGGCGTGCATCTTGCGCACCAGGTTGTTGGTCTTGAGCATGCGACGCATGGAGTAAGCCAACGACAATGTCACCGCCATAGGCAGGCCTTCGGGCACCGCCACGACTATTAGCGTCACGGCAATCATAAGTGTCTTCAACACGTGTGCAAGTATCTGCGGCAGGCTCATGTCGCCCATCTGAGGCGCAAGATGTATGATTTGCCCCACAATCACCAGGCCCGCAACTATATAGCTGACATTCGAAATCCATTTGGCCAGACGGTCCAGCTGCTCGTTTAGGGGCGTCTTCACCGATTTGTCAATCTGTGCTTCCTGGAATACGCCGCCCATCTCGGTGTCGTCGCCCACCTTCAGAACGCGCATCACCCCGTGCCCTTCCATTACCTTGGTGCCGCGCATCACATGATTGGACGGGTATGTGGCATCCTTGTCGAACTGCTCGGGGTCGGTGGTCTTGCGCGCCGACGGCTCGCCGGTCAGCGACGACTCGTCCACGCTCAGCGTGATGCAGTCCAGCAACTCGCCGTCGGCCGGGATCTCGTCGCCGGTATTCAGCAACACGATGTCACCCACCACAACGTCCTTACGCGGTATGGTGGTCACCATCTTGTTGCGCACCACCTCCACAGGCTCGTCATCGTTCACCTGGTTCAGAATCTTGAACGCCTTGTTGGCGCGGGCCTCGAATATATACGACAGTCCCGTGGCCAGCGCAATGGCCATAAAGATGCCTACCGGCTCGAAGAATACCTCCGGACCTTGACCCAGCTGCATGTATTCGTATACCGCTATGCCGATGGACAGAGCGCCCGCTATCAGCAGGATGATGATGAGAGGATCTGAAAATTTCTCGAGTAACAACTTCCACCACTTGGCCTGGGCCGGTGGTGTCAGGATGTTGTTGCCGTGTATCTTACGGCTCTCGGCTACCTGCGAGTCCGTCAGTCCGGCATAATGTCTGTTTGGTGTCATATAGCCACGTTACCTGTTTCGTACTTGATTATTATCTTGTGGTTGTTGATTCACTTTCTGTATAACAACCCAGCACCCCCATTCTACCTAAACTCAAAAAATAATATTTTATTGACTCCGGGTCATAAGAATAATGATGTGAGCGCTCCAAGCCGCACATAAACATAAATATAATATTATTAATAGCCGATTTTTTGCAGTAAATGATTTATTTATTAATTTTGCGCCACGATGAGTATCGACCATTGTGGCGCGACTCGTTTTCATACAGTTTATACAGCTATGAAGCAACTACATCTCGACAACAGCAAGTTCGGCGGTGTCGCCCCTCCCGGCGACGCGGAGATGTGGCGCGCATAGTGAAATTCACCCTACGTTTTCCAACCGCAGAAATGCCCTGACAGCCCGTGGTGCGTCCGTACGTATCCTCAGGCCATCGGGACAGATAGTACCATGACGTATTGGAAACGGCTCCGGAGGAAGGCCTCCGGATTTTTCGCAAGGATTTACTTGTGAAAATAGTGGAGAAAATATTGTAGTTTAAAAAGTTAAGATAATAGTCAGTCTTTAGAGTCTTTAGCAAGTCTTGGTGTTCTCTTAACTTTATCAGCTTTATAACTATCTAAACTAAAAAAACTGTATGAACAAAAAATCACCGATTTATGTAGGTCAGATTCAGTTCTACACCTACAATCAGGACCAGGTCGACGATCTGGCTCTTATCAATCAGTTTCCTTTCGACGACCGCAGCGATTTTATCGCTGATCCTTCGTTGGCCGGCATCGCGGTCAAGATCTGTGCCACCAACGAGCGCTTCGACAGCGGCGTGCGCCGCAACGTCACGCTGACACTGGTGGATGTCACCTCACGCTGCGAGGTGGCCTCCCGATCCCTGAAAATAATCCTGCGCCGGCAGGAATGCTTCAAGGAATTCTACGCCCACTTCCCCGCCGACGGCATAATATCGGGCCATACCTTCAAACTCGTTGTAGACGACCCGATTGCTTCGCATACCATAGACCGGCGTGTATTCCGGCTGATTGACACCAACCCCCTGCCCCATCCGGCGGAATGGTATGGCGTCTGCGACGGCGGTGTCCGTCCGGCTTGGGAAGACAATCTGTATAAGTCCCTCACTACCGATGACGGCCAGACGTATTATGTCCGGTTCAGCATGGGGCAGAAACTTGGATACAGGCTGCCGTCGGTATTGCCTGAACTTGAGCTGCGGCTGTACGTGCCTGACGAGGAGCAGCCTCTGGTCATGTTCGCCGAACCGCGTTGCATGAGCAGTGACGATTACAAGGACAACATCTGGTATGTGGAATATCCCTTCACCACTGCATACGACCGTAACGGCACGTTCTACGCCGAGTTGCTGTGCATGGAATATCCCATCGCCGGCTTTGTATTCGTCACGGATGTGGAACCCGAAACCGGGAAATGGTATGGCACCGACATTGAGCCGCTGGACGAATATTCGCCCGATGCGGTCATAGACCGATTGCTTGCTATCCATCATCAGGACTCGTCGGCCACGACATCCGACGCTCTGGACTTCGACCAACTGCTTGACGACTTCATAGCCGGGCAGAAGGAGAAATCCGGCTCCGAAGCCGACGAATCACAGGAAGTAGAATCATATTCAGAAGATGAATCGGAACATAACGAGTCATTGCTGTCGTCGCTTGACCATCTGACCGGCCTGCGTTCGGTCAAGGATAAACTTACTATCTACGAGCGTGTGGTGCGCTTCAACAAAATGCGCTCGGAACGAGGACTTCCATCTACCGCTTCCCCGCTTCACGCCATGTTCCTCGGCTCACCGGGAACCGGCAAGACCACCGTCGCCAAGATGATGGGTGTGATGCTGCATCGAGCAGGCGTACTGTCCAAGGGGCATGTGGTTGTACGCGAGCGCGCCACGCTGCTGGGACAGAACTACAACTCCGAGGCCGAGAAGACACTTGATGCCATCGAGAAAGCCCAGGGCGGCATACTGTTCATAGACGAAGCATACCAGCTTTGTCAGCCTAACGACCCGCGCGATCCCGGCAAGTTCGTGATCGAGACATTACTCACGGCATTGGCCGATGACTCCAACCGTGACTGGATGTTGGTGCTGGCCGGGTATTCCGAGCAGATGAAGCGGATGTTCGACATGAATCCGGGCTTCAAGTCTCGCATTCCCGATTCCAACATTTACGTCTTTGACGATTTCACGGAATCAGAGTTGATGGAGATAGCAGAAAAATACCTGGAACGCAACAATTACGTCCTCTCCGACGATGCGCGCCTGGCATTGAGCCGCCGGCTCAGCGCCGATTATGTGCGGCGAGACAAGACCTTTGGCAACGCCCGTCATGTCATCAACATGATCCAGACCGAAATCCTCCCCTCCATGGCAGTCCGTGTCATCACCGCCGGCCTCTCCGACGAGACTGCTCTCACCCAGATCCAGCGCGCCGACATCCCGGCCCCTGTGCCGTCGCTTTCCCTCGCCACCACGCGTCCCCGCATCGGTTTTGTCGCCTGACAATCTGCGAGTAACTAATGCAACAGCGGTTACTGTAACCACTGTTGCATTAGTTACATTGGCTTAAGGTTCAATGAATCATATAGATTTAATGCTTCGGATTTAATGGATAAGGAAGTGATGGAATTTGGAGATAGTATTTTTGCCAAAAACTTCGCTAAATGACATCAATCAAAGTAAAATTCAGGCCCTCGACTGTCGTCGGTCACGAGGGCTCAATCTATTATCAGATTATCCACGAGCGGAAGGTGCGACAGCTTCCTGCCTGTTACAAGATATTTCCGGAAGAATGGGACGATAAACGTTCAACGGTAGCCACTACCCATAACAGCGACCGCAAACCGCTGATTCTATCCATTCGCGAGCGTATCAAATGGGATATGGAACGGTTGGCAAAGATAGACCGCAAACTGAATGCCACAGGCCTCCCCTATACCATTGATGACGTGATAGACGAATTCAACCGCTACGCCAGTGAATACAGTCTGTTCAACTATATGGAAAGCGTCATTGCAAAACTGAAACAGAAAGAGAAAGTCGGGACTGCCGGAACTTACCGGTCGACACTCAATAGTTTCAAAAAATACATGAAAGACCAGGACATTATGCTGGACTGCATCACCTCTGAAACAATGGAGGGTTATGAGGCGTGGCTACGGAACCGGGGAATCATCCCTAACACCATATCGTTCTACACCCGAATCCTCCGGGCCGTCTACAACCGTGCGGTAGAGGAAGACATAATCGAGAACCGCAATCCCTTCCGCCACGTCTATACAGGCGTGGACAAGACCGTGAAACGTGCTCTTCCGCTGGCCATTATCAAGAAAATCAAGGCTTTGGACTTATCTCTGACTCCCTCGCTTGATTACGCCCGCGATATGTTCATGATGAGTTTCTGCTTGCGCGGGATGAGCTTCATCGATATGGCCTTTCTGAAAAAGTCAGACCTTAAAAACGGACACCTCACCTATCGTCGTCACAAAACCGGCCAGCAACTTGTCATCGCATGGACCAAAGAAATGCAGATGCTTGTTGACAAATATCCGGAAAACCGCAGTGACTATCTGCTTCCGATTATCCGCAATCCCGGAACCAACGAACGATGCACCTACCGGAATGTCGGCTACAACATCAACCACAACCTGAAACGCATCGCCACAATGGTTGGGGTTGCCATTCCACTGACCATGTATGTAGCCCGTCACAGCTGGGCCTCGGCGGCCAAAGCCAAAGGCATCCCAATTTCCGTCATATCCGAAGGCATGGGCCACGACAGCGAAGCCACAACCCAGATATACCTTGCCAGTCTCGACACCTCCATCGTAGACCGAGCCAACTCCCTGATCCTGTCCTCGCTTTAACACTTAGAGCTTAGAGCGTTACTCCCCGCAAAAACGGATCATATATCCGATTCTCAATAAAATTCCCTTAAAATAACTACAGCCTCAGCACCACCCGGTTCTGAGGCTTATTTTGTTTAGCAATCGTCCAAATCTCTTCATTAGAG
>DESI01000083.1:0-5777 GCA_002361235.1 Porphyromonadaceae bacterium UBA3318
TATTAGAAACCCGACTGATTATTGACCTATGTTTTTATAGCTGCACAATCGGATTCAAGGATTTTTATAGCTTCACGATTGAATTCAATAATCTTTATAGTTTCAAGACCGAATTCAATAATTCTTACAACGTTGTCGAGAACAATGGCGAGTATGAAGTTTTTTTTGTAATTTCGCAGTACGAAAAATGAAAGGATGACCGAGAATCTGAAAGAATACGAGCGCATCATAATGGGCATCGACCCGGGCACACGTGTCATGGGCTATGGCGTGCTGGGCATACGCGGCAGGAAGCCGGAGGTGATAGTGCAGGGTGTCATCAAGCTGGACCGTTTCGAGAGTCATTACCTGCGCCTGCACCGCATCTACGAACGCGTGGAGAGTCTTGCCGCTCAGTATCTGCCCGACGAGGTGGCGTTGGAGGCGCCTTTCTTCGGCAAGAATATCCAGTCGATGCTGAAATTAGGACGCGCGCAGGGGGTGGCCATGGCGGCCTGCCTGGCCCGCGACATCCCCATCGCGGAGTATGCCCCGCGTCTGGTCAAGATGGCCGTCACAGGCAACGGTCAGGCATCGAAGGAACAGGTGGCCAACATGGTGCAGCATCTGCTCCACATCCCGCAGAGCCAGATGCCCACGCTGCTCGACGCCACCGATGCCGTGGCCGTCGCCCTAACCCATTTCTACGAAACCGCCAAACCCGCCGCCACTGCCAAGGCCCCCAAGTCGTGGGCCGAATTCATCGCGAAAAATCCCGACAAACTCGCGCACTGATACCCACACAGTCAGCACCACGCACAGTCACATATTCCGTTATCTGAAATATTTCCTTATTATTTGTCAGATACCTATTTTATTTGAAATATTATTTGTAACTTTGCTTCCCCATGTCACTCTGCCCGGCAAGCGGCACACGCGGCATGACGGTTAACCATGAAAATGTGAACTATCTCATGACATTATCAAGACGAAATCTGATCATAGCCGCCGGACTCCTGATGTTTGGCGCATTGGGTACTGTCGACGCATTCGGCGGTTACCCCGCTAATTATTACAACTCATTGAACGGCAAATGCGGCGATGCTCTGCTTGAAGCGGTCAAGACTATGGCCGACGGACACAAGGTTATCAGCTACGGCGACAAAACCTGGGAAGCTTTCCGCTCCACCGACATCCGTACCATTAACGGAGTTGACTATTGGTGGGACATGTACAGCAACGATCGAGTTGCTGTATCCAGCGGTCACGGAGGCCTCAACATAGAGCATTCCGTTGCCAACTCCTGGTGGGGTAAGACCAAGAACGACGCCTACAAGGATATAGTACATCTGAATCCTTCGGATGCCACGGCCAACAACCGCAAAGCAAATTACCCGCTGTGCGAGCTGCAGACAGTGACCTGGGATAACGGAGTGACATTCGTCGGAACTCCCAAGAGCGGTCAGGGAGGCGGTAGTGGCAAGGGCTATGAACCTACCGATGAATACAAGGGAGACTTCGCCCGTGTATTCATGTATATGTTCTGCACATACAACGATATCAATTGGGCCGACAATACTGCATGGATGTACACCCGGAGCGGTGGCAAGGCCATTCTGAAACAATGAGCTCAGGAACTCCTTCTCAACTGGTCGAACGTTGATGCAGTGAGCCAGAAAGAACGCGACCGCAACGACGGTATCTATAAGGAACAGCGCAACCGCAATCCGTTCATCGACCTCCCCGACCTGGCCGACCATATCTGGGGCGACAAGAAGAACGTGCCCTACAACACCGGCACCGGTGGCGGCGATAACCCCGACAATCCGGATAACCCCGCCGACGAATACAACTGGCTGGGCGAGAATGATTCCGACGGCGACGCCGGATGGGATATCGACATCGTCTCGATGGATCCGGCCCTCAGCTACGTGTGGCAGTGGAAATCATACGAAAACAAGTATTACATGAACGGCAGCGCCTACATGAACAATAAGGCTTACGCCGCCGAGGCATACGTATGGGGTCCCGAAGTGGACATGACCGACGTGGAGACCGCCACATTCAGCTTCGACCATGCCGCCAGGTTCCAGACCACGCTGCAGGATCTCTGCAAGGTGGCGGTGATGGATATGAGCGTCAACGCCAACGACGCGGGATACATCAAGACTTTCGAGGTTCCGTCATGGCCTGTGTCCGGCAAGTGGATATTCTCCAACTCGGGCGACATCGACCTGTCGGAATATGGCAAGACCGGCTCCAAGATACGCGTCGGATTCAAGTATGAGTCGAACACATCGGGCGCCGACACATGGGAGGTTCGCAACGCCAAGCTGACCTTGACGCGCAAGCAGGGTTCGGGCATCGAGGACGTTCCCGCAGCCGACAGCGACAACGACGACAGCGTCCTGGTGGAAGTGTGGGGCAACAACATCCTGGCTCCGGAAGGCGCCATGATATTCGACCTCAACGGACGTCAGTGCAGCGGCGAGAACCTGGCCCGAGGCATCTACATCGTGACCAAGCCTACGTTCAGGAAGGCCGTCAAGGTAATGGTGAAATAACGTAAACCTTAATGTCCCCGGCTCGGAGCACTTTAGCCCCGGGCCTCGGGACGAGTAAATATCAGTAAAACACAAATTATGTTGCAGGAAACCAATGTCAAGGCCATCGACAAGGTGGTGATCAGATTTGCCGGCGACTCGGGCGACGGCATGCAGCTTGCAGGCAACATCTTCTCCAACATCTCGGCAGAGAAGGGAGACGAGATCTCGACATTCCCGGACTATCCGGCCGAAATCCGCGCGCCGCAAGGCTCGCTGAGCGGTGTGTCGGGCTATCAGGTCAGCGTGGGTAAGGACGTGTTCACCCCCGGCGACGAAGCCGACGTGCTCGTGGCCATGAACCCGGCCGCGCTCAAGACCAACCTGAAGTACCTGAAGAAGGAGGGCGTGATAGTGTGCGACGGTGACTCGTTCACGGCCGCTAACCTGAAAAAGGCCGAATACGCCACCTCCGACCCCATCGCGGAGCTGGGCATCGACCCCCACAGGGTGATGCTCGTGCCCATGACTACCCTGATCAAAAGCGCCCTGGAGGATTCCGGCGTGGATCAGAAAACGATGATGAAAAGCCGTAACATGCTGGCCCTGGGCATAATCTGCTGGATATTCGACCGTCCCGTGGAATCCGTGCTGCGCAAACTGCGCGCCAAGTTCGCCAAGAAGCCGGCCGTGTACGAGGCCAACGCCAAGGTGATACGCGCCGGCTGGGACTACGGTCACAACACCCACAGCTCGCTGCCCGTGTACCGCATCGAGACCAGCGACGCGCGTCCCGGCACTTACACCGACGTGACGGGCAACACCGCCACCGCATGGGGCCTGATCATGGCCTCGGAAAAGAGCGGACGCCCCCTGTTCCTCGGCTCGTATCCCATCACCCCGGCCACCGACATCCTGCATGAGCTGGCCAAGCGCAAGGACCTGGGCGTAAAAGCCATCCAGATGGAGGACGAGATTGCCGGCGTATGCTCGGCCATCGGCGCCTCATACGCAGGTCACTTAGCCGTTACCTCCACGTCCGGCCCCGGCCTGGCGCTGAAGTCTGAGGGCATCGGCCTGGCCGTAATGGCCGAACTGCCCCTCGTTGTGATTGACGTGCAGCGCGGAGGCCCGTCCACCGGTCTTCCCACCAAGACGGAGCAGACCGACTTGCTGCAGGCCCTGTACGGCCGCAACGGCGAGGCGCCTCTCTGCGTATTGGCCGCCACAAGCCCCACCGACTGCTTCCACATGGCTTTCGAGGCCGCGCGCATCGCAATGGAGCACATGACGCCCGTCATCCTCCTCACCGACGCCTTCATAGCCAACGGATCATCGGCATGGCGCATTCCCGAAGACAAGGATTATCCAGAGATACATCCCCACATCCTGCCTCAGAACGTGCTGGAGCAGGGCTGGCGCGCATACGACCGCGACGCCAACGGCGCCCGCTGGTGGGCTTTGCCCGGCACTCCCGGCGCCATGCACCGCCTCGGTGGTCTGGAGAAGGATGCCAGGACTTCGGTCATCTCTACCGACGGCCCCAACCATGAGCGTATGGTCAAGGCTCGCCGCGAGAAGATAGCCCGCATCGCCGACGAGGTGCCCCCGCTCGAGCCTATGCTGGCTCCCGACGCCGACACCATCCTGCTCGGTTGGGGCGGCACTTACGGCCATCTGATGGCTGCAGCCACTCAGCTCAACGCACAGGGCCACAAGGTGGCATTCTGGCAGTTCCGCTACATCAACCCGCTGCCCGCCAACACTTTCGAGGTGCTGTCGCGCTACAAGAACATCATCGTGGCCGAACTGAACACCGGCATGTTTGCCGACTATCTGCAGATGCATCTCCCCATGAAGGAGATCAAACGCATCAACAAGGTGGAGGGGCAGCCCTTCCTGGTGCGCGAGGTTGTGGACGGAGTGTTGAACCACATAAAAGCTTAAGCAATGGAACAGAATGAAAACAAAGCCTATACGGCCACGGATTATAAAAATGGACAGACGGCCCGGTGGTGTCCGGGTTGCGGCGACCATGCCATTCTGAACGTATTGCAGAAGGCAATGGCCGAGCTGGGAATACCACCGCACAAGACGGCCGTCATCTCGGGTATCGGATGCAGCTCGCGTCTGCCCTACTACATGAACACCTACGGCATGCACACCATCCACGGACGTGCGGCGGCCATCGCCACCGGCCTGAAGACTGCCAACCCCGACCTGACCGTATGGCAGATCAGCGGCGACGGCGACGGCCTGGCCATCGGCGGCAACCACTTCATCCACGCGGTGCGCCGCAACGTGAATATCAACATGCTGATATTCAACAACAAGATATATGGTCTGACCAAGGGACAGTACTCCCCCACGTCCGACCGCGGCACGGTATCGAAATCCAGCCCCTACGGCACGGTGGAGGATCCCTTCATCCCGGCCGAGCTCTGCTTCGGCGCCAGAGGCAATTTCTTTGCCCGTAGCTACGATACTAACCTCGAGGTAAGCCGTGAGGTCATGGTGGCCGCCGCCAAGCATCAGGGAGCCTCTGTGGTGGAAATTCTGCAGAACTGCGTCATCTTCAACAACGGCATCCACTCGTACATCACCGACAAGGAGATGCGCGACGACCACACCATCCTGCTGCGCCACGGCGAGAAGATGCTGTTCGGCAAGAATATGGAGAAGGGACTGGTGCAGGACGGCTTCGGCCTGAAAGCCGTGACCGTGGGTCAGGACGGCTACACGCTCGACGACGTGCTGACGCACGACGCCCACTGCCGGAACAACTTCCTGCAGCAGCAGCTGGCCATGATGGACGGCCACGACCTGCCCCTGGCTCTTGGCGTGATCCGCGACTACGACGCCCTCGTCTACGACCAGGAGGTAGCCCGCCAGACCCTCGAGGTCAAGGAAGCCAAAGGCTTCGCCAACCTCCGCGACCTCATCATGAAGACCCAGGAAACCTGGACAATCGAATAAGGGCAAGAAAGCAGAAAGCAAAAAGCAAAAAGCAAAAAGCAGAAAGCAGAAAGCAGAAAGCTAAAATACCAACAAAAAGAGCGCATCCGCCACGTGCAGATGCGCTCTTTCTTTGCGGTATTCTCCTTTTGTTTTCCGCGTTGAGCTTCAGCGAAACGCCGCTGACCCGAAACGCCCGTTTGTCGGCTTTGAGCTTCAGCGAAACGCCCGGCCGCCCCCCTTAAACAAAAAACCGGGCGTCTTTCAACGTCCGGTTTTCTGAGCCTCTTGTCGGATTCG
>DESI01000083.1:6121-51091 GCA_002361235.1 Porphyromonadaceae bacterium UBA3318
AACTGAGCTAAAGAGGCGGGTGGGAGAGCTCCCTGCATCGCACCGCTACAACCCGCTGCCCTTGCTTCGGTCAAGACCTGGGGGATTCACGGGGAGCTGGTCGTCCAGGACTCACCCGATGCAAAATTACTACTTTTTTTGGTTCCGGCCAAATTTTTCACACTATTTGTGGAATTTTTGCGCATTTTTAGCCATCCCCCGGCTCTTTTTTAACGGTTTCGGGGTGTATTATTAGCAATCCGGGGGCGCGTCTCAGCGTCTTTTACCCTTTTTCCTGCTCCCTTTTCTGGCTTCGTGGCGCTTGCCGGGCTTGTCTTCGGGCAGGGGCTTGTTGGGGTTACCCTTGTCGTCGATCAGGGCGAAGTCAAGCTGCTTGCGCTCCAGGTCGGCGCGTGCCACCTGCACCTTGACGCGGTCGCCGAGCGTGTAGCGCACGCCGTGACGCCGCCCTATCAGGCAATAGTTCTTTTCGTCGAGGTCATAGTAATCGTCGGCCAGGTCGCGGATGGGCACCAGGCCCTCGCACATGCTCTCGTCAAGCTCAACGTAGAAGCCCCATTCCGTCACGCCGGAGATAACGCCCTCGTATATCTCGCCCAGCCGGTCGCGCATGTATTCCACCTGCTTGTAGCGTATCGAGGCGCGCTCGGCGTTGCTGGCCAGCACCTCCATGTCGGAGTCGTGGCGGCATTCCTCCTCGGTCTTAACCTTGTCGACGCTGCGGCCTCCCTCGGCATAGCGCGCCAACAGACGGTGAACCATCATGTCGGGATAACGGCGTATAGGCGAGGTGAAATGCGTGTAATACGGCATGTTAAGGCCGTAATGGCCCACGTTGTCGGTGCTGTAATTGGCCTTGGCCATGGAGCGGATAGCCAGGATGGAGAGCATATTCTCCTCCCCTTTTCCTTTGACATCGCGCAGCAGACGGTTCACGCTCTGGTTCACCTGACGCGAGCTGCCGTCGGTGTTCAGTTTATAGCCGAAGCGGGTGGCTATCAGCGCTAAGTTCGACAGCTTGTCGGGATCGGGATTGTCATGCACGCGGTAAACGAACGTCTTGGCCTTCTTCCCCTTTGGCACCTTGCCGATGGATTCTGCCACAGTGAGGTTGGCCAGCAGCATGAATTCCTCTATCAGCTTGTTGGCGTCCTTCGATTCCTTGAAGTAGACGGAAACGGGCTTTCCGGTCTCGTCGATCTCGAATCGCACCTCGGCGCGGTCGAACTCCAGGGCGCCTCCCTGAAAGCGCCGGCGGCGCAGCTCCTTGGCCAGAGTGTTGAGCACGGCCAGTTCCTCGGCGTATTCGCCCTCGCCGGTCTCTATGATGGTCTGCGCCTCCTCGTAGGTGAAGCGGCGGTCGGACTTGATGACGGTGCGGCCTATGCGGCTGTTCACCACGTTGGCCTTATGATCCATCTCGAAGATGGCGGAGAAGGTGAGCTTCTCCTCGTTGGGCCTCAGACTGCACAAGCCGTTGCTGAGACGCTCCGGAAGCATCGGGATGGTACGGTCTACCAGATAGACCGACGTGGCCCGTTTCTGGGCTTCCTTGTCGATAATCGTGTTGGGGTGCACGTAGTGTGTCACGTCGGCGATGTGCACGCCCACCTCCCAGTTGCCGTTGCCGAGGCGACGGATGGACAGGGCGTCGTCAAAGTCCTTGGCGTCGCGCGGGTCGATGGTGAAGGTGGTGACGTTGCGGAAATCCTCGCGCTTGGCCACTTCCTCCTTTGTGATCCCTTCCTGAATCTTCTCGGCCGCTTTCTCCACATTCTCGGGATATTTGTACGGCAGGCCGAATTCAGCCAAGATGGCGTGCATCTCGGTGTTGTTCTCCCCTTTGACTCCGAGGATGTCTATTATTTCGCCGCGCGGGTTCATCTCGTCGTCGCGCCACTGCACGATGCGGGCCACGGCCTTGTCGCCGTTCTTGCCACCCTTGAGGCGTCCGCGCGGCAGCACGATGTCGGCGGCCAGGAACTTGGAATCCGTCACAAGGGCGGCATAGTTCTTCTCTATCTTAAGCGTGCCGACAAACTGCTGGTCCTTGGCCTCGACTATTTCTATGACCTGAGCCTCCGGCTCCTGTCCCTTGCGGGCGGCGCTGACCACCACGCGCACCTTGTCGCCGTTCAGGGCGTGCATCGAGTTGCGCTCGGCCACGAATATCTGCTCGTCGTCCACCACCACGGCGTTCTTGCCGTTGCTGCGGCGCACGAAGTAACCGATGTTCTCGGTGCCTCGGTTGGCCTTGGCCTTGTATTTGCCAAGCTCCACCTCCATGATGTCGTCGGCGGCTGCAAGCTCGTCGAGCACGTTGATCACATCCATCCGGTTGGAGGGGTGCGTGGCCCCTATGCCGAACGATATCTGTTTATAATTAAAGCTCTGCTTATTGTTCTGCTGCAAAAAACCGACTATCAGCGCGGGCAGGTCACCCTTGCGGATGCGTGCCGGACGCTTATCTTCCTTTGCCGTCTTGGTCTTCATAACTTATACTTTTTACCTTTTCGTAACGACTTTTTTCTTATTTTGTGTAGTGGCCTTCCGTCGTTTTGTGACGATTCCGGTCGTACTTCCTTGCAAATATAACAAATTTTGGCTTAACTTTGCCAACTGTAACAAAATATTTATATTCACCCCTCTGTTACACCAGTAGGGACGTGCCGTTGACACGTGTCATAGCACTGAAAATATCAACATAACGACATAACCATGAAAATAGAACGTTTCGTGCTGGTGGCGCTTGCAGCCATGTCAGCCACGGCAGTACTTGCCGACGATCCCAAAATCGAAGTGCCCGACAGCACGGGCTTCAAGTTCACCGACGTGCGCATCAACCACCACGGCCCGGTCTACGACCAGAACAAATCAGGCACATGCTGGGCCTTTTCGGGCCTCTCCACGCTGGAGGACAACGTGCGCCACAACACCGGCAAGGCCGTGACGCTGTCGGAGATGTATGTGGTGCGCAACGCCTACATCGAAAAGGCCAGAAAATACATCCGCATGGGCGGCAAGCTCAATTTCGCCCAGGGAGGCAGCTTTGCCGACGTGCTGAACATGTCGAAGCAGTACGGCGCCATGCCCGAGGAGGCATACCGGGGCCTGAATTACGGCGAGGACAAGCATTCGCACTATGAGATGGCCGAGGCGCTGACGGCATACCTTGACGCGGTCCTGGCGCGCGGCACCAAGAACAGCAAGCTCAGCACCGCGTGGCTGAAGGGCTTCGAAGGCATACTGGACGCATACTTAGGCCCGGTGCCCGAGCAGTTCACCTACGAGGGCAAGACCTACACGCCGCAGTCGTTCGCCAAGGCCATCGGGCTGGAGCCTGAGAATTTCATCAACGTAATCAGCTTCACGCATCATCCCTTCTACGAGGAATTCGCTCTTGAGATTCCCGACAACTGGGCCTGGACACTGTCGCGCAACGTGCCGATGGAGGATATGAAGGCCATCGTGGACAACGCGCTGGAGCAGGGGCGCACCGTGTGCTGGGCGGCCGATGTGTCGGAAGGCGGATTCAAATGGCGCAAGGGATATGCCCTTCTGCCTGCTTCCAAGGGCCGTCAGGACATGACGGACACCGAGCTGAGCCGTTGGGTCAAGTTGAGCGATAAAGACCGTGAGAACGAGAAATTCGAGATCAAAGGCCCGATCAAGGAGGAGGAAGTGACCCAGGAGAGCCGTCAGACCGGTTTCGACAACTTCGAGACCACCGACGACCACGGCATGGTGATCGTGGGAACCGCCACCGACCAGGAGGGCAACAAATACTACAAGGTGAAGAACTCGTGGGACACCAACCAGCTCTACGACGGCTACCTGTACGTCTCGATGCCCTACTTCATGGCCAAGACCATCGGCGTCGGCGTTCACCGCGACGCGGTCCCCGCCTCCATCGCCAAGAAGTTCAAGTAACCATATCCCTCAACCTCCAACAAATAAAACGGACGTGTCCATCCCGGGACGCGCCCGTTTTATTTTATCAACTCAAGTTTCGCAAGTCAATATGATGGAATTAAAAGAAATTAGGCTCACAGAACTATATGGATGCTGCGCATCCACACAGAAGTATTCTGTGGAAATTCCGTCTCCTGCGTCAGCAGGTCTGTGATAAAGGCAAAAGTACTGCAGAAGAGAATGTCTAATGTATAATGTATAATGTATAATGTATAATGTTCTGTGTCAATTCTGTACGTTTAGTGCAAGGTACGCTCCGCGTACCGTCGTTCTGTGAGAGGCCGTTTTTTCATAATTCCACATCCGAAAGTTAAATTATCAATTATTATGATAAATGAATCTGTCGGACAGCCATGCGCGTACAGGGAGGTCGTAGACCTTGACGCCGGCATACGCCACGGCGATGGAGGCGATGAATATGCTTACCGCCACCCAGATGTGGGTGCCGAGCGGCGCGTCGACATGTCGCGCGGCCCAATTCATCTGTACGTATATCATGGGATAATGTGTGATATACAACGGGTATGAGATCATACCCGGGAACTTGCAGACGGCTATGGTTTCCTTGCCGGTCAGGGGGCTTCCGGCTCCTGCGGCCACGATGGCCGGATAGACCAGCAGAATCACGACTGCGCAGTACTGGCCGTTGAGCCACTGATGGGCGTCGCCCCTATGTGGGGCATTACCAGCGTCACCGCCACGGCCAGCGAACACCAGGTCATGACGCCCCGTTTCAGATTGATGCGCCATTTACCGAGCCTATACAGCAACAGGCCGCAGAAGAAGGGATACAGGAGCCGGCAGATGCCGATATATATCTGGTCAGGCGTCAGTCCGAAACCGCCTATGACGGTGTATCCGGCATATTCACGTATGGCCAGCAGCCCCGTGACGTCAAGGTTCATGGCGAGGTCTATGGTCAGAAAGGCCGAGAGGAAGACGAACACGGCAAGGACAAAGGAATCGCCTGTGATGTTATAAGTATTAGTCGTTATTGAAGCCGTTCGGATTGCTTCATTATTCCGAATGCAATAATTTATTACACTGCATTTACTTATATTTTTACATAGAGGTTTGGCTGTCGGGGTGGAAGTGGGTGTAGAGGATGCGGGCCTTGGCGGCGCCGATGGCTGCGGCAAGCTGCTCATAGTCAGCATCTTTGGCGCGCTTAAGGGATTTAAACGCCTTCATCAGCTGTGCGGCCGTGGCGGGGCCTATACCCTTTATGTTATCCAACTCACTGGCTACCTGTCCCTTACTGCGACGGTCACGATGGTGGGTGATGCCGAAGCGGTGCGCTTCGTCGCGCAATGCCTGTATCACCTTCAGACTCGGCGATTTCTTGTCCAGGTACAGCGGAAGCGTGTCGCCGGGATAATATATCTCCTCCAGACGCTTGGCTATGCCCACCAATGCTACCTCGCCGCGTATGCCCATCTCCTGGAATGCCTCGACGGCCGCGCTGAGCTGCCCCTTGCCGCCATCCACCACCACCAGCTCGGGCAACGGCTCGCCCTCGGCCATCATGCGCGTGTAGCGGCGGTGAAGCACCTCCTTCATCGACGCGAAATCGTCAGCTCCCACCACCGTCTTGATGATGAAATGACGGTAGTCGCGCTTTGACGGTTTTCCGTTGCGGAACACCACGCAGCTGGCCACCGGATTCGTGCCCTGAATGTTCGAGTTATCGAAACACTCTATATGCCTCGGCTCTTTTTCCAGCCTGAAATCGGACTTCATGCGGGCCATAAGCTGGTCTATCCTATGGTCGGGATTCAGTTTCTCCTGCTGCTTCTCCACGTCGTGCATATACTGCGTGGCGTTCTTCACGCCCACCTCCAACACCTTCTTCTTGTCGCCGCGCTGGGGCACAGTAAACTCCACGCCGTCGAACTCCACGTCAGGCAGGAACGGCACGATGGCACGCTCCACCTTGCGGTCGAACCTGGACTCAACTTCCGCTATGGCGCGCGACAGTATCTCCTGTGGCGTCACCTCCAATGACTGCCCGCGACGAAACTCCAAGTTAAGGCTCTGCGTCACGGCGCCGCGGTGCAGGTGCATGAAGTTGACGAACGCCATGTTGTCGTTCTCCACATACGCGAACATATCCGTATCGGGCATGGCCCGCTCCCCTACCACGCTGCGTGAATTGTAACGCCGCACAGCCTCATATTTCTCCTTCACCTCCTGCGCCCGCTCGAATTTCCATTCCTCGCTGAGACGCTTCATTTCATCCTGCAGGTTACGCTCCAGTTCCACCGTCTCGCCGTTAAGAATCTGACGCACGCGTCCGATGTATTCGCCGTAGCTTTCCGGACTGATCAGTCCCTTGCACGGCCCGGCGCATTTGCCTATATGATAGTCCAGGCAGAGCGAGAACCGGTTTCGCGCTATGCCGCGCTCGTCCAGCGCGTGGCGGCACGACCGCAACGGGAACGTCTCGCGTATCAGGTCAAGCACCACCTTGGCCGACTGCAGATTCGAATACGGCCCGTAATATCTCGCGTCCAGTCCACGCTCGCGTGTCATGAAGATGCGCGGATACAGCTCCTTCGTTATCACGATCCAGGGATAGGATTTGTCGTCCTTCAGCAGCACGTTGTAGTGCGGCTTATACTCCTTGATCATGGCGTTCTCCAAGTGCAGTGCATCCTCCTCCGAATGCACCACGATGAAGCGGAGGTCGGCGATGTTGCGCACCAGGAGATTGGTGCGTGTGGAATCGTGCATACGGTTCCAGTATGAGGAGACGCGGCGTTTCAGCCGCTTTGCCTTCCCCACATAGATAACCTTCCCCGACTTGTCGACGTACATGTACACGCCGGGCAAATCGGGGAGGCCGAGAATCTTTTCGCGCAGCTTCGGTCCGGGCCGGTTATGCCGGATCTCGTCGGCCGTCCGCTGCTCGTTTATCTCCAGATCGAAGCCTCCGATTTCATCGATATCCCTGCCGGCGCCGGCCAGGATCTCCTCGACCGAATGCACCGTAGGCACGGATGAAATTTCAGGCCCCTGATCCGAAGAATTCTTATCTGATTCCTGCGATAGAAATTTTGATTCCTGAGTCATCAATATTTCAACAGAGATGTCACCTCGCAATCCTCGGGGAGAATGTCGCGGCCGTGCAGAGCTGTAAGCTCCACCACGAAGTTAATGTAGACCTTCTTCGGGTTCATCGATTTCACAAGGTCGTAGCAGGCACGCATCGTACCTCCTGTGGCGAGCAGGTCATCATGGATTACCACGATGTCATCGGAATTGATGGCGTCGCTGTGCAGCTCGATGGTGTCCACGCCATACTCCTTGGCGTATGCCTTCTTGATGGTGACGGCGGGCAGTTTGCCAGGCTTGCGCGCAGGCACGAAACCGCAGCCAAGCTCGTACGCCAGGACCGAGCCTCCGATGAAACCGCGGCTTTCGATGCCCACGACCTTGGTTACGCCAAGACCGCGATACAGATCTGCCAGCTTATCGCCCATCAGATGCAACGCCTCGCCATTCTTCAGCAGCGTGGTGAGATCGCGGAAAATAATCCCCTTGCTCGGAAAGTTCGGAATATCCCGAATCAGTCCCTTCAAATCTTCTAATTTCATATTCGTTTTCATATTCTATTTAGGTTATGTTTTCTTCTTTACAGCATTACGGGTCCGCACTCTTTTTCAATGTTCCACGTGGAACATCTCGACATTCTTATCCGTTAAGATTCCTTTATTGATGCGGATTCTCACAAGGCGCCCTTCAATATTTCGGTCTAACTTTTGCATCGGCATTCAGCGGCCTATCAGCAGCAACAGTACGCTGATGTCGGCCGGGCTTACTCCTGGGATTCGCGACGCCTGCCCTACCGTGCGCGGACGGATCTTCGTCAGCTTCTGTCGGGCTTCCGTGGAGATTGCCTCCACCTTGCCGAAGTCTATCCCCTCCGGAATTAGGACATCCTCCAGACGCTTCTGCTTGTCGGCCATCTCTGCCTCCCGCGAAATGTATCCTGAATATTTTATCAGAATCTCGGCAGCCTGTACTATCTCCCTTCTGCGCGCTCCGTCGTGCTCAGCATCCACCTTCCCTATCCTATCGGCAAGCATCGGCAGATGTTCCGAAAGGTTGAGGAATGAAATCTGGGGACGGCGCACCAAGTCCGCCACCTTGAGGCTGGCAGTAAGCCGGGATGTTCCCAACGACTCCAGCCATGCGTTGATTTCGGGCGATGATTTCACATTGGTGTTTTCAGCCCACTGGATGAATTCGTCGCGCTGACGCTTCTTGTCCATCATCGCTTCGTAGCGTTCTTTCGACGCAAGGCCGACTTCGTAGCCGACAGGCGTCAGACGCATGTCGGCGTCATCCTGACGCAACAGGATCCGGTATTCCGCACGCGAGGTAAACATGCGGTACGGCTCATCCACGCCTTTTGTCACAAGGTCGTCGATAAGCACTCCGATATAGGCCCGGTCGCGTCCCAGTATCAGTGGCTCATTTCCCTTGACACTGCGGGCAGCGTTTACGCCGGCCATCAAGCCCTGCGCGGCGGCCTCCTCATAACCGGTCGTACCATTGATCTGACCGGCAAAATATAGCCCTTTCACAAGTTTTGTCTCCAGCGAATGGTTCAGCTGCGTGGGGTCGAAATAGTCGTATTCTATGGCGTAGCCGGGGCGGTAAAGCTGCACGTTTTCCAGTCCGGGGACTCGCTGCAAGGCTTCTACCTGTACGCGCCAGGGCATGGAACTGGAGAATCCGTTGATATAATATTCCTCAGTCGTCTCGCCTTCCGGTTCAAGGAAAAGCTGATGCGAATCCTTGTCGGCGAAGGTCACGAGTTTGGTCTCGATGCTGGGGCAGTAGCGGGGTCCGACACTATGTATGTCGCCGTTGTACATGGGCGATTCGTCAAGGTGGTCGGTTATCTCTTTATGGCATTCCGGATTGGTGCGCACTATCCAGCAGGGGCGCTGCCGAAGGGTCCGTTTCACCGCCGGAAGGAAAGAAAACTTCTCCCATTCCTCATTGTCGCCATACTGTATTTCGGCCTTTGTGAAGTCAATGGAGCGGCCGTCGATACGGGCAGGAGTACCTGTTTTCATACGTCCCGCCGTGAATCCCAAAGCCTTCAGCTGCTCTGTCAGACCCACGCTGTTTTGCTCGGAGATACGTCCTCCGGGCAGCTTTGTCGGACCGAAATGCATCAGTCCGTTCAGGAAAGTTCCGTTGGTCAGAACCACTTTTTTTGCCTTGAATTCCATACCGAGGGCAGTGACCACACCGGCCACTTCAGGGCCGGTCACGTCATCCTCTATAAGGAGTCCGGTCACGTTGTCCTGGAACATATCGAGCTTCGGAGTGTTCTCCAGGACGTTGCGCCAGTGGCTTATATACTTCTCGCGGTCGCTCTGCACGCGGGGCGACCACACAGCGGGACCCTTGGAACGGTTCAGCATTCGGAACTGTATGGCCGTACGGTCGGCCGCGATGCCCATTTCTCCTCCAAGGGCGTCTATTTCCCTGACAATCTGTCCCTTGGCTATGCCACCGATGGCAGGATTGCACGACATCTGCGCCACACGGTTCATGTCGAGTGTTATCAGCAGCGTATCGGCGCCTACACGGGCCGATGCCACACCGGCTTCGCAACCGGCATGTCCCGCACCCACTACTATCACATCATATTCAAACCTCATAGGGTTATCTTTGATTATCGAATATTATGATTCGTATATGTTATTATTAAAGGAGGAGTGACGGCGGCCACATATTGAGTGCGGCGTTTTCAGCGGCTTCCATTATCTCGCGTTCGCCTGGACCCTTGTCGTTAATTCCAACCAGGTGCAGCACGCCGTGGATTATGACACGCATCAGTTCGCGCCGGTAAGGCTGGCCGAGTCCTTCCGCATTTGAACGAACCGTGTCGAGCGAGATATGCATCTCACCGCACAGCCTGACGTCACGACCGTAGTCGAAGGTGATGATGTCCGTATAATAATCATGGCCCAATGCCCGGATGTTCGACTCCAGGATTCCGGCATCGTCCATAAAGAGATAGGAGAGACGGTGCACGGTGCAGCCATGACTTTGGGCCACGGCGTTGATCCAGTTGCGTACCTCGCGCCAGTCGAGGTCAGGCATCTCCACATTCTGCGTTTCAAATTCTATACGCGGTTTCATGTCGTGATTTTCGCAATGTCGCGAAAATAGTTTAGAAAATTGAGAAAAGCAATCAGTAAGCATTACTGACAGCATTAACTTGCAAATGTAGTAAAAAAGGCACAAATAATCAATGCCAATTTTCTGAATTCTTGCTCGGTGCAATAAACAGCCCCAATCCCATTTATTTGACAAATCGAAGCCGCCATGTCTATAACGTTTATTTCATGCTGATTATTAACCCCTTATTCAAATATCAGCACTGAATTAAGGCTCTGACGTTCGGATATGCGCTTCATTTCGGCCGGTCGCCAAGCTATTTTTGCGTTCTCAAGGCTCTTTTTGTGATTGCAGAAAAAACGGACTGATGGCAACATCGCTGAAACCCCGCCCTGAAACAAAAGACAGACAGCCCTCCCGGAGACCGGTGAAAAAAGCTGTTGATAACTTTTTGGAGAAAATAAAGTCTTTTTTCTATTTTCAGTTGTAAATAATTTACAAAAAATAACTAACTTTACAACCAAATTTCCAATTAGGGAGCCGGAGCGAAAATGGAAAAGGAGATCTATCACATACCTGCACTGCTGACAGAAAGCATTGACGCATTAAACATCAATGCTTGTGGCAGTTATGTAGATGCTACATTTGGCGGGGGCGGTCATTCGCGCGCCATTCTCCAAAGACTCGGCCCCGCGGGACACCTTTACGGTTTCGACCGCGACCTCGACGCCCTGCGAAATGCTCCCGATGATTCCCGGTTTACATTTGTACACTCCGATTACCGCTTCATTCCCAATTTCCTGCACTATTACGGCTGCGACAAGGCGGACGGCATCCTGGCTGACCTGGGCGTGTCGTTCCATCACTTCGACAGCGGCGAGCGCGGTTTCTCGTTCCGCGAGGACGCCCCGCTGGACATGCGCATGAACCGGAAAGGGGAGAGGACTGCCGCTCAGATCATTGCGGATGCTTCGCCCGAAAAATTGGAGAGCATCTTCCGCGCATACACCGACCTGAAACGGCCCCGCCTTCTTGCCAACGCCATAGTGAAGGCACGGTCGGCCTCCCCCATCCTGACAACGTCTCAGCTCACCGACGCTCTGACTCCGGCCCTCAACCCCAAGAACCTGAAGAAAGACCTGGCACAGGCATTCCAGGCACTGCGCATCGAGACAAACGACGAGCTGCACTCCCTCCAGCGGCTGCTGCTCAACTCCCTGTCGGTGCTCAAGCCCGGCGGCCGCTTCGCCATCATCACATATCACAGCATAGAGGACAGGATGGTGAAGAACTTCTTCCGTTCCGGCAATCTTGAGGGAAAAGTGGAGCAGGACTTCTACGGCCGCGTACTGACGCCCTGGAAACAGATAACACGCAACCCTGTGGTGCCATCCGCCGAGGAGATAGAACGCAATCCACGCTCCCGCTCGGCCAAACTCCGCGTGGCCGAATTAATTGACGACAACTACTGAAACACATAACTCCTCGATTTAATGTCTTTATTATCCAAGAAGAAAGATAAGAAACTGAATAAGACGCCCAACGGCAAGAAAAAGACGCCGGGCTGGGTGGCCGAGCTGCGTTACGGCCAGTCGATCTCGATCGAATTTTTCCGCGCCAACGCCTGGCTCATCATGGTAATAGTGGTGGTGGTTATAGCCCTGATGGGACTCCGCTACAAGACGCGCACGCGCATGGAGGAGATAAAGAAACTGACCTCCGAGCTGCAACTGGCCGAAAGCACCATGCTGGACGAAAAGTCGAAATACATGACGCTGGTGCGCGAAACGGAAATGAAGAAGATGGTACACGACCGCGGACTGCATCTGGAATTCCAGGAACAGCCCCCGTACATACTTTCCGACAGCGAAAATTGACTTACAGCATATAACGACAATCACTACCGACTTCTAAACAGGACTTACCGATGGCCAAAAGCACAAAACGCAACAACAAGAAACACATCTTAGGTCGCTATGCCTTCATAGTGATCGCAAGCGCACTGGTGGGTGTACTCATACTTTTCAAGCTGTTCGAGACCACCGTAGTGGAGGTCTCGGCATGGAACGCGCGCAGCAAGGCCATATTCTCAAAGATAGACACCATCGCGCCCGAGCGCGGCAACCTCCTGTCGGACAACCACAACATACTGGCGTGCAATCTGCGCGTCTACGACATCCTGCTTGACCTGCGCCACAGCAAGATTCTGAAGATGAATCACATCGACATGGATTCGGTGTACGCCCTGGCCGACTCGCTCGACAAATATTATCCCCGTCGCCAGGGACTGACCAATCCCGACTCGCTGGCCAAATACTCATGGCGCACCAAGCTGAAGCGCGAGTTCGAGAAGGACCCCGAGAAACGCACACGCGCCCTGCGCATGGTCAAAAACGGCTCGCTGCAGGACTACGAAAGGGTAAAATATTTCCCATTTATAGCAAAATGGTATAAAACCCGCAATACTCCCCTCTATAAGACGCCCCGCTACAAGCGCACCTATCCCTACGGCAAGATGGCCTTCCGCAGCATCGGCCGGGTGAATCAGAACGCGCAGACACGCCAGACGCACGGATACTCCGGTCTGGAGCGCGACCTCGACTCGCTGCTGTACGGCAAGCCCGGCCTGGCCAAGAAAGTGGCCATGACATCGGGCATAGGCAACTGGACCACTACCCCACCCCGCCGCGGCTACGACATATGCACCACCATCAACATCGACCTGCAGGACATGCTGGAGGAGGAGCTGCACAAGATATGCGAGGAAGCCAACGCCGTGTGGGGCACCGCCATACTGATGGAGGTGAAGACAGGGGAGATAAAGGCCATCTCCAACATCGAGAAACTGGACGACGGCACCTACGGCGAGGCCCTGAACCGCGCCGTGCAGGCATACGAGCCCGGCTCGGTGATGAAGCCCATATCGCTGATGATAGCCTTTGAGGACGGCCTGGTAAAGAACGTCACCGACATGGTGGACTGCTCCCCCTTCATGCGCACCAACGACCCGCACGGATCGGGCCCAAAGACCATGAAGCAGGTGATAGAGCAGTCGTCCAACACGGGCATCGCCCGCGTCATATTCCGGGGCTACGCCAAGAATCCCGAGAGATGGTACGACCGCATGGCCGGCCTGGGATTCTTCGAACCGATACGCTCGGGCATCTACGGCGAGTGCACGCCGCGAATCCGCCGCCTGATAGACCATGACTCGCGCGGCAACAACATCACCATGACGGCGCGCCACCTCGACCTGGCCCGCCAGGCATACGGCTACAACACGGAGCTGCCTCCCCTGTTCACGCTGTCGGTGTACAACGCCATAGCCAACGACGGCAAGTACGTGCGCCCGCACCTGGTGCGCAGCCTGATAGACGAGAACGGCCGCGATTCCATCCTGCCCATACAGTATATCCGTCCGCAGATATGCAGTCCGGAGACGGCGGCCAAGGTGCGCGAGTGCATCCGCGAGGTGGTGTGGGGCGAGCATGGCACGGCACGCGCCGTGCGCGACGACCGCGTGGAGATTGCAGGCAAGACCGGCACCGCTTTCCCGGTGGAAAACGGACAATATAACCGCGCCCAGCGACGTTACGCATTCGCCGGGTTCTTCCCTTACGAAAACCCGCAGTACAGCTGCATGGCCCTGGTGCTGGCCGGCGGCGGCAACTCCGCCAACCGCACCTCGGGACAGGTGGTGAAGAACATGGCCATCAAGATGTATAGCCGCGGCATGCTGAACAATGCCTCCGACTATGCCATGGAGAAGAGCCAGTCCAAGCCGGTGATAGCCGCGTCGTCGTTCGACAATTCGAACCGGATCGCCGGCATTACCGGCTCGCGCTCCGTGCGCCGCCTCAAGGCCAACGACGTATCCGACACCGGCAAGATGCCCAACCTTATCGGCTACGACGCGGCATCGGCCATACGCATCATGGAGCAGCGCGGCATCAACGTGCGCATCAGCGGCACGGGCTACGTCTGCTCGCAGTCCATACCGGTAGACACCCCGCTGAGACGCGGACAGACTCTGGTGCTGAGACTTAAGATTTAAGTACGAAGTATCAGTGACGAGTGATGAAGTAATAACAGAGAAAGATATTTAGACAATATAAGATATGACTATGAAACTGTCACGCCTGCTGCAGGATATAGACACACTGCAGATCATAGGCGATCCGGAACGAAATATCGAAAGTCTGCAAAGCGACTCGCGCCTTGTGGAAAAGAACGGTATGTTCGTGGCCGTGCGCGGCACCACCACCGATGGCCACAAGTACATCCCGATGGTAGCCTCCACCCACGTGGGGGCCATAGTGTGCGAGGAACTCCCCTCACAGATCGTGAACGGCATCACCTACATCCAGGTGGCCGACACGGCCGAGGCCCTGGGCAAACTGGCCTCGGCATGGTACGGACACCCCAGCTCGAAGCTGAAGCTGGTGGGCGTGACCGGCACCAACGGCAAGACCACCACCGCTACCCTGCTCTATGAGATGGCGCGTCTGGAGGGTTACAAGGCCGGACTCCTCTCCACGGTGTGCAACTATGTGGACGGACGCGCCGTGCCCGCCACACACACCACGCCCGACCCGCTGCCGCTGAACCAGCTCCTGGCCGAGATGGTGGAGGCCGGCTGCGACTACGCCTTCATGGAGGTGTCGAGCCACGCCGCACATCAGAAACGTATCGCGGGCCTGAAGTTCAAGGGCGGTATCTTCTCCAACCTGACACGCGACCACCTGGACTATCACGGCACTGTGGAGAACTACCGCGACGCCAAGAAGATGTTCTTCGACTCGCTGCCTGCCGACGCATTCGCGCTCGTGAACGCCGACGACAAGTCGGGCCTCTATATGACGCAGAACACCAAGGCGAAAGTCTACACCTATTCGCTGCGCACCGACGCCGATTTCCGTACCAAGGTGATCGAGACGCGCCTGGACGGCACCCTGCTGTCGTTCAATGGCCACGAGGTGGAGGTTAACTTCACGGGCCGCTTCAACGCCTACAACCTGACGGCAGTGTTCGGCGGCTCCATCCTGACGGGTTTCCCCCGGGAGGAGGTATTGGTGAACATGAGCAGGCTCGTGCCCGTGGCCGGACGTTTCCAGACGTTCCGCAGCGCCGACGGCCGGGTTACGGCCATCGTGGACTATGCCCACACGCCCGACGCGCTGGTGAACGTGCTTGACACCATCCGCGAGATAGTGGGTCCCGACGGCATCGTCACCACCGTGGTGGGTGCCGGCGGCAACCGCGACCACGGCAAGCGCCCCATGATGGCCCGCGAGGCCGCATGCCGCTCCGACCGCCTCATCCTGACCAGCGACAATCCCCGCGACGAGAATCCCGAGGACATCATCAACGACATGAAGAAAGGCCTGATGCCTCAGGAACTGCGCCATACACTCTGCATCACCGACCGCCGCGAGGCCATCCGCACCGCCCTGCAGACCGCCGAGCCGGGCAGCGTGGTGCTCATCGCCGGCAAGGGCCACGAGCCCTACCAGGAGGTGAAGGGTGTGCGTCATCACTTCGACGACCGCGAGGAGGTGCAGAACGCTTTCAACGAAATGAAATGACCGGTAATCGACATAACAGCTGAGAATCATGATTTACTGGTTGTTGCAGCAATTCAGCGACCTTGACTTTCCGGGTCGCAACCTGATGGGGTACATCACCTTCCGCGCGGGCGTTTCGTTCGCGCTGGCCCTGGTGGTGGCCCTGGTGTTCGGCCACGCCATAATCCGCCGTCTGCGCATGATGCAGATAGGTGAGGACGTGCGCAATCTCGGCCTGGAGGGCCAGGTGCAGAAGAAAGGCACTCCCACCATGGGAGGAATCATCATAATCCTCTCCACCCTCGTGCCGTGCCTGCTGATGGGCAATCTCGGGAACATCTACCTGATACTGATGATAATCACCACCCTGTGGATGGGCAGCATCGGCTTCCTGGACGACTACCGCAAGTTCAAGTTCCACAACAAGGACGGCCTGAAAGGGCAATATAAGGTGATAGGGCAGGTGGGCCTCGGCCTGCTGGTAGGCGTCACGATGTGGCTGTCGCCGCAGATTGTGATGAGCGAAAACTTCGAGACCCTGGCATCCGTCAACACCGAGAAGGTCGCAAACGCAGCCGCGGCCCAGGCTCCTGAAGCCGAGACAGTTTCCACCAAGGTGATAGTCAGCAAGGAGCAGATCAAGTCGCCGCAGACCACCATTCCGTTCGTGAAGAACAACAACTTCAACTACGAGTGGCTCACGTCGTGGGTCCAGGACCGGGAGGCCGCCAAGACATTGGGCTGGCTCGTGTTCGTGCTGGTGGTGATTGTGGTGGTTACTGCCGTGTCCAACGGCGCTAACCTGACCGACGGCGTCGACGGACTCTGTGCCGGCACCTCGGCCATAATCGGGGTGGCGTTGCTGATCATGGCATACCTGGGAGGTAACGTGATATACTCCAGCTATCTGAACATCATGTACATACCCGGCTCGGAGGAGCTTGTGGTATTTGCCGGCGCATTCATCGGCGCCCTGGTGGGCTTCCTGTGGTACAACACGTTCCCGGCGCAGGTGTTCATGGGCGATACCGGCTCGCTGACATTGGGCGGCATCATAGCCGTGTTCGCCATCCTGATACGCAAGGAACTGCTGATTCCGCTGCTGTGCCTCGTGTTCTTCCTCGAGGACCTGTCGGTGCTGATGCAGGTTTCCTACTTCAAATTCACCAAGAAGAAATATGGCGAGGGACGCCGCATCTTCAAGATGACGCCTCTGCACCATCATTTCCAGAAGGAAGCGCAGCCCGGAGCCTTGGTGCTGTGGAACAAGCCGGCCATGCCCATGCACGAATCCAAGATCGTGACACGGTTCTGGATTGTGAGCATACTGCTGGCCGCCCTCACCTTCGTTACACTGAAAATCAGATAATCAAGACTTTATAAAAACACGAGTCGGATAATCAAGACTTTAGCAAGACATAAAGCAAGATATGGCAAAGGAATTCATGGTAGTGCTCGGAGGCGGGGAGAGCGGCGTAGGAGCCGCCGTCCTGGGCAAGGTTAAGGGTTATGACGTCCTGGTGTCGGATTCCGGCATCATCGGCGACGAACATCGCCGTATTCTTGACGACGAACATATCGAATACGAGGAGGGAGGCCATTCCGTTGACCGCATTCTCACCGCATCATTGGTAATCAAGAGTCCGGGTATTCCCCCCACGGCTCCATTAGTACAGGCATTGGCCGAGAAGGGGACACCCATACTGAGCGAGATAGAGTTCGCCGGCCGATACACCGACGCCAAGATGGTGTGCATCACCGGCTCCAACGGCAAGACCACCACTACCCTGCTCACCTATCACATTCTGCGTCAGGCGGGCATGAACGTCGGACTGGCCGGCAACGTAGGCAAGAGCCTGGCGCTGCAGGTGGCCCGCGAGCACCACGACGTGTACGTAATCGAACTCAGCTCGTTCCAGCTGGAGAACATGTACGACTTCAAGGCCGACGTGGCCGTGATAATGAACATCACGCCCGACCACATGGACCGCTACGACCATAAGATGGAGAACTACGTGGCCGCCAAGTTCCGCATCCTGCAGAACCAGACCAAGGAGGATTTCTTCATCTACTGGCAGGACGATCCCGTAGTGACCGCGCAGATAGCGCAGATACAGTCCGAGGCACGCCGCCTCCCCTTCGGCGAGATGCGCGAGCAGGACACCGCCGCATGGGTGGACGACAACAACGTGGTGCATTACCACACCCCGATGGATGTGTTCGAGATTCCGCGCGACCGCCTGTCGCTGCCGGGGCTGCACAACCTGTACAATTCCATGGCTGCCGGTCTGAGCGCGTCGCTGCTAAGCGTCAGGAACGAGAGCATCATCAAGTCGCTCAGCGATTTCGAGGCCGTGGAGCATCGTCTTGAATATGTGGACACCATCGACGATGTGATATACATCAACGATTCGAAGGCCACCAACGTCAACTCCACCTGGTACGCGCTGGAAAGCATGACGCGCCCCACCGTGCTAATCTTAGGCGGCAAGGACAAGGGGAACGACTACACGGAAATCGAGGAGCTTGTGAAGCAGAAAGTCAAGGCCATAGTGTGCATGGGCAAGGACAACCGGAAGCTGATGGACTTCTTCGGCGGCAAGGTGGCCAAGATAGCCGACACACACTCGCTGCAGGAGGCCGTGGAGGCATGCCGCGGCTTCGCCGAGCCGGGCGACACCGTGCTCCTCTCCCCCTGCTGCGCCAGCTTCGACCTGTTCACCAGCTACGAGAACCGGGGCGACCTGTTCAAGGAGGCCGTACACAACCTTAAGAAATAAACAAGGAAATACACTTAATCCAGACATAAACCAGCATTGATACATGGCAAGTCCTCTCTATGACTCGATAGAAATCCGCGAGACGGTGGACGGCGAGGCAGTGACCGGCACAGGCCGGCGTTCCGCCCAAAGCGCCTCCCCTGCCGCAGCGTCCGTAGCCGAAACCGTGGCCGCGCCCAAGACCAAGACGATGGCCAAGGTACGCCGCGCCGACCCGTACATCTGGGGCATCTACCTGATGCTGCTGCTTATCAGCGTCGTGGAACTGTTCTCGGCCAGCAGCTCGGAAGTGACGGCGGGCAACGTATATTCGCCGCTGATTCGCCACGGCATATTCCTGGTCATGGGACTGGGACTGGTGCTGTGGATCCAGCGCATACCGTACGTGATCATCAGCAAGCTGTCGTGGGTGTTCGCCGTGTTCTCGCTGGTATTGCTTATTCTGTCGGCCGTGGTGGGAGTGGAATACAACGGCGCGCAACGGGCGTTGCGCCTGGCCGGAATGACCATACAGCCGGCCGAGATCTCCAAGCTCGCGGTGGTGTGTGTGCTGGCCACCATCCTCGGCAAGAACCAGCGTCCCGGCGGCGTCTCCAACCGCGCGGTCATCACTTCGGCCATCGTGGTGGTGGCCTTCAGTGCCGCCATGGTCACCAACGGTATGACCAACATGCTGCTGATGATGTGCGTCAGCATGGCGCTGATGCTCACCGGCGGCATACAGTGGCGTAAGATGGCATACGTTATCGCGGCATACGCCGTGGGCGGCATGGTGCTGTATGCAGCCAAACAGTTCAGCAAGCCGCAGGAATCGGAATTCGACCGCCTCAAGACCGAACAGACCATGCTGGCTCAGGCCGGCGGCAATGTCGGCGCTGTGGCAACGATAGGCAACGAAGATACCAAGCGCGGCAAAATCGACCGCACGCAGACCCGTCATAACCGTATTTCGAACTTCTTCAAGGGTGTGCATCCCGACGACCCGATAACCGACGAGAACCGCCAGGTGATGCTGGCGCGCTTCGCCCAGGCCAACGGGGGCCTGGTGGGCCAGGGACCGGGCAATTCGCGCGAAAGCGCACGTCTGCCACTCGCCTTTTCCGACTATATCTATTCCATCATCGTGGAGGATACGGGCTTCCTGGGCGGCGCGTTGGTGCTGCTGCTGTTCCTGCTGATGCTGGCGCGGGCCGGACGCATCGCCTTCCGCTGCGTCAGGGCCCTCCCCGCCTTCATGATACTGGGCTGCGCCATGCTCATCGTGCTCCAGGCCCTGGTGCACATGGCCATCGTGACGGGAATAGTGCCAGTGTCGGGTCAGCCCCTCCCCTTCATTTCCAAGGGCGGAACCTCGGTGTTGGTCATGTCAATGGCCATCGGAATCATGCTTTCCGTGAGCCGTTTCGCGGCGTTCAACACCGACGGCAAGGCCATCAAGGCCGAGCTGAACGCATTGCCCCCGGAAATGCAGGCCGAGAATTTCTCAAAATCATAACGACTCTCCCCTATTTCAATTGCTTCTCTCCTACCGAAACAGACATTTAAACGTGATTACATCCATATTGAAATGGCTACTCACAAACCCAAGATATTGATATCGGGAGGCGGCACGGGCGGACACATCTTCCCAGCCCTCTCCATCGCCAACGCGCTGCGCCGGCGCCTTGACGCCGACATACTCTTTGTCGGCGCCGACAACCGCATGGAAATGGAACGTGTGCCGGCTGCGGGCTACCCCATCAAGGGACTCCCCGTGGCGGGATTCGACCGCAAGCACCTGCTGCGCAACATCGGCGTGCTGATCAAGCTGCGCAAGTCGCTGAACATGGCGCGCCGCATAGTCAGGGATTTCCAGCCCGAAATAGCCATAGGCGTGGGCGGATACTGCTCAGGGCCGACCCTGAAGGCGGCGCAGAAGGCGGGAGTTCCTACACTATTGCAGGAACAGAATTCGTACGCCGGCGTCACCAACAAGCTGCTGGCCGCCAAAGCCGACGCCATCTGCGTGGCATACCCCGACATGGAACGCTTCTTCCCTGCCGACAAGATTGTGATGACGGGCAATCCCGTCCGCCGCGACCTGCTGGAAAAGGCTCCGGACCGCGCCAAGGCCCTGGAAAGCTTCGGACTTCACGCCGACGCTCCTACCCTGCTGGTTATCGGCGGCAGCCTCGGCGCACGCACCCTTAACGAAAGCATGGAGGCCGGCATCCGCAAACTGGCCGAGAACGGCATCCAGGTGATATGGCAGACCGGCAAGAACTTCGGCGACCGCGGTCCCGAGGCCGTAAAGGGCCTTAAGGGCATCGTGGTGACCAAATTCATCACCGACATGGCCTCGGCCTACGCCGCAGCCGACCTGGTGGTATCACGCGCCGGAGCAGGCTCCATCTCCGAGATAGAGCTGTTAGCGAAGCCCTGCATCCTTGTCCCCTCGCCCAACGTGGCCGAGGACCATCAGACCAAGAACGCCCGCGCACTCGCCGACCACGACGCCGCGATACTCATTCCCGACGACCGGGCGCGCGAATCGCTGGTGGACACGGCTATCGAGACCATACGCAATGCCGGGAAATTAGCCGAAATGTCGGCCAACGTGGCAAAACTCGCCCTGACCGAGTCCGATGACAAGATTGT
Source organism: Porphyromonadaceae bacterium UBA3318 (assembly GCA_002361235.1). Lineage (GTDB taxonomy): Bacteria > Bacteroidota > Bacteroidia > Bacteroidales > Muribaculaceae > Lepagella. The sequence continues at coordinate 27,219 of DESI01000083.1, forward strand.
GGACGAGGTCATAAAAATTCTGAACCGCAAGTAAGAATCTTACTGAATCAATGGAGAAAAAACTATATTTCGTGGGGGCCGGGGGTATCGGTATGGCCAACTTGGTACGCTATTACCTGGCACATGGCGCCGCCGTGGCCGGATACGACCGCGCACCATCCGAACTGACGGCCGCTCTTGAACAGGAAGGGCTGCAGTTCACCGACCTTGACGACCGCAACGCCATCCCGGAGCCGTTCCGCAATGCGGACGACACCCTTGTGGTCTACACTCCGGCCATACCCGAGGACAACGACATACTGAGATATTTCCGCGACAACGGCTTCCGCGTCATCAAGCGCGCGGCGCTGTTGGGCCGCATCACGGAGCACACCGACGGCATCTGCGTGGCCGGCTCGCACGGCAAGACCACCACGTCGTCGATGATAGCCAACATACTGCGCGGCACCGAGGCCGGTTGCACCGCATTCTTAGGCGGCATACTGCGCAACACCGGCTCCAACCTGGTGCTGAACGAGAAATCGCGCTATTCCGTAATCGAGGCCGACGAATACGACCGTTCGTTCCATCAGCTGCATCCGTGGCTGGCCGTGGTGACGAGCACCGACCCCGACCATCTGGACATCTACGGCGACGAGGAGCACTATCTGGAGGCTTTCTCCATCTTCACGTCGCTGATACGTCCCGGAGGCCATCTGCTGGTCCATACGGGGCTTAAATTCAAGCCTGCGCCGGGTCCGGACGTCACGGTGGCCACATACAGCGGCGGCAGCGAGGGGGACTGGCACGCCGAGGACATAACCTACGGCGACGGCACCATCACTTTCACGCTCGCAGGTCCTGACGGGCTGCGAATTGAGAACCTCAGTCCCGGAGTGCCCGTTGACATCAACATCGACAACGCCGTGGCAGCCGCCGCAGCCGCAATCACGGCGGGAGCCACACCCGAACAGGTGCGCGAGGGACTCGCTTCGTTCCGTGGCGCGAAACGCCGCTTCGAGATATGGCGCGACGGCAAGGACGGAGGCACGGTGCTGATAGACGATTACGCCCACTCGCCCAACGAGATACGCGCCAGCATCCGCTCGGTGCGCAAGCTGTTCACGGGCAAGGACCTGACCGTGATATTCCAGCCGCACCTCTACACGCGCACACGCGATTTCGCGCCCGACTTCGCCGACGCACTGTCGGAATGCGACCACCTGGTGATGCCCGAGATATATCCGGCGCGCGAACTTCCCATACCCGGAATCTCGTCGCACACCATCCTCGATGCCGTGAAAGGCCCGCAAAAAACTTATTGTGAGCGAAAAGATTTGCTGAATCTGATAAAAAATAGTAACTTTGACGTTCTAATGACTCTGGGAGCCGCCGACATCGACCGGTTGCTTCCCGAGATTTCGCATATACTGGAAGAAAAAGCAAAAGCCGAGGCCTGATGAAAAAGGGGACAGCGATACTGAAGTGGGTGTGTCTTGTCACATTGATGGTATATGTGACATGGGCCACCGTGTGGGCTCACAACGAGGCTGCGCACCATATCTGCCGTGACATCGCGGTGGATGTGGAATCGCCTGCTCCCATCGACTCGATCATACGCCGCGGCGTGGCCATGGAACTGAAGGACTATCCCGGCAGGATAGTGGGAGTGCCTATCAACCAGGTGGATACCCGCAGGATAGAGAAATACCTCGGATCGCTCAACACCTTCGAATCGGTGAACTGCATGGTGTCGGCCGGCGGCACGCTCAACATCCGCGTCACGCCCATGATTCCCGTGATGCGCGTGTTCTTAGGCAACAAGTCATACTACATCAACAAGGACGGGAAGCACATAGCCTCCAACGCGGAGTTCTACCGCGACGTGCCGGTGGTGACGGGGCGTTTCACCCGCGACTTCCAGCCTGTGGACGTGCTGCCCCTGGTGCGCTTCGTGGAGCGCGACAAGACCATGCACGACCTTACGGCCATGATCGAGGCCCGCGACGCGCGCAACCTGATAGTGGTGCCCAAAATCACCGGCCATGTGGTGAACTTCGGCGACACGACGCGCCTGGAACAGAAACGCGACGCGCTGAAGCTGTTCTACACCAAGGTGATGCCCCATAAGGGATGGGAGCAGTATGACACGATATCCGTGAAATTCCGCAACCAGATAGTGGCCACGCGCCGCGACAAGACACGCCTCAACGTGTCGGAGGAACCGGTGGAGGAAATCGACCTGGAGGAAGGCACCCTTCCCGATATCGGCGAAACGGCGGGAGGAGCCTCGGCCAACGCGGGCGCCGCCGATGCCGCCGCCAAGAAAGTACCGTCTCAACAAAAAAGTACCGTCTCAACATGAGTAACGAAAGATATGTGGCTGCCGTAGAAGTGAGCAGCTCCAAGATAGTGGCCGTCGTAGGCAAGATTGACGACGAGGGACAGTTTGAGGTGATAGCCTCGGACCATGAGCGCGGCGTGGAGAGCGTGCGCTACGGCATAGTCCAGAATCTGGAGGAGACGGCGGTACGCATAGACCGGATACTGCAGCGCCTGGAGCGCAAGCCGGCCATCGCGCCGCACACCATCACGGGCGTGTTCGTCGGCCTGTCGGGCCGTTCGCTGCGCTCCATATCCACCACCGTGTCGCTCACGCTGCCCAACGACACCGAGATAACCCAGGCCATCCTGGACCAGCTCAACACCCAGGCGCGCCAGACGGACATAGACTCGTCGCTGATGGTGGTGGACGCCATTCCGCGCACATACACCATAGGCAAGTACGAGACCACGTCGCCGCGCGGCATGGTGGGCTCGGACATCACGGCCACATTCGACCTGATAGTGTGCCGCCCCGAGATGCAGCGCAACCTGACGCGCACCCTCACGGAGAAGGTGAAGGTGGACGTCAAGGCCTTCCTGGTCACGGCGCTGTCCACGGCGGCCGTCACGCTGTCGGTGGAGGAGAAGCGCCAGGGATGCATGCTGGTGGACATGGGCGCCGAGACCACCACGGTGACCATCTACAAGAAGGGTTCGCTGGTATATTTCGCCACGCTGCCCATGGGAGGGCGCAACATCACGCGCGACATCACCAGCCTCAACGTGCTGGAGGAGAAGGCCGAGGACATAAAGACCACTTCGGGCAACGCCATAGCCAGCGAGACGCAGTCGTCGCTGAACCTGGGCGGCCTCAAGATGTCGGAGGTGCAGTCCATCATCGTGGCCCGCGCCGAGGAGATAGTGGCCAACATAATAGAACAGATCTCGTACGCCGGACTTAAGGAAGCCGACCTGCCCGGCGGCATAGTGTGCGTTGGCGGCGGCTCGCGCCTGAACGGCATCATGGACCTGCTGGCCCAGAAAACGGGGCTGAACGTGCGCCGCGGACAGCTGCCGGCATACATATCCATCTCCGACACCCGCGCACAGCAGGTGGACACCCTGCAGGCCATAGCGCTGCTTTACATCGGCGCCACCAACTCCACCGACTCCTGCCTGGAAATCCTGCCGCAGGACGAGCTTCCGGCCACCGGCGTGGCCAACGCCTCGCAGCCCGCCGAGGAACCGAAGCCCAAGACCAAGCCTAAGAAGCGCAGCGGCTGGCTCTCGAGCATCAGCGGCCGCCTGGCCGACATGTTCGCCGGCGACAGCGAGGACGATTCTGACCTTATGGACCAATAATACACCCCATCTCACAGATATGGACCGTAATTTCGATATGGACATCAACGACACCTCGAGCTTCAAGGACGAGGATGTCACCAACGACATCATCAAGGTGATAGGTGTCGGAGGGGGCGGCGGTAACGCCGTGAACTACATGTACAAGCAGCAGATACCGCATATACAGTTTGTGGTGTGCAACACCGACAAGCAGGCCCTGGACCGCTCGGAGGTGCCCAAGCACGTGCTGCTGGGCTACAATATCACCAAGGGACTCGGAGCCGGCAACGTGCCCGAGGTGGGGCGTCAGTGCGCCGAGGCGAGCGAGGAGGAGATCCGCGCCCTGTTCGACGACAAGACCGAGATGGTGTTCATCACGGCCACCATGGGCGGCGGCACAGGCACCGGCGCGGCTCCCGTAGTGGCCCGTCTGGCCAAGGAGGCCGGTATGCTGACCATCGGCATCGTCACGGTGCCTTTCTACTTCGAGGGGGAGAAGAAGATTCTCAAGGCCCTGGAGGGCGCCAAGGAGCTGAAGAAGCATGTGGACGCGCTGCTGGTCATCAACAACGAGAACCTGATAGAGCTTTACAAGGACTGGAACTTCTTCAACGCCTTCCATAAGGCTGACGACACGCTGGCCAACGCGGCAAGGTCCATATCCGAGATCATATCCGAATCCTGCTACGTCAACGTCGACTTCCAGGACGTTAAGACCACGCTGAAGGATTCCGGCTCGGCCATCATAGCCACGGCCGAAGGGGAGGGTGAGCACCGCATCACGCAGGCCATCAACGCCGCGCTGCATTCGCCGCTGCTCAAGGACCACGACATCAACACGTCCAAGCGCCTGATGCTGAAGTTCATGTGCAGCAAGGACAGCGACAACCCCATCCGTGCCGAAGAAATCAACGAGATAACCAGCTTCACCTCCAAGCTTTCGGGCATAGACGTGAAGTGGGGCATAGGCGACGACCCGTCGCTGGGCGACAAGGTGAAGATCACCGTGCTGGCCTCCGGCTTCGACGTCACCATCGCCGAGGGCGACGAGAACAAGAAGACCATCGTGCTCAAGAACGAGCCGGAGAACAAGACCGAACTCTCGCAGAAACAGAAGGAACAGGAGAACGAGATAGCCAAGGTGTACGGCATGGACAAGGTGAAGCAGCAGCAGCAGCTGGCCGCCAAGATGAAGTATGCCGTGCTGACGCCCTCGCAGTTCGACGACCACGAGGTGATAGCCATGCTGGAACGCTTCCCGATACACAAGCGCTCGCCGCGCTTCAACGAGGAACTGGCGGCCCACACCGGCAAATCGCAGTCCAAGGCCAGGCCCGACGAGGGCGACCAGACATGCCAGATACTGTTCTGATGAATCAACGTCTATATTAATCATTTAACAATACATAACTATTTGAATCCGTCGGGATCGCGTCCCGGCACTCTGATATGGAAAATACCTTTTCAATGGTGGCCAAGACCTTCAAGGGACTGGAGCCGGTATTGCGCGACGAATTGCTGAGCCTGGGGGCCGAAAACGTAGAGATGGGCACCCGCATGGTCAGCTTCGAGGGAGACCTGGAACTGATGTATCGCGCCAACCTGTGCCTGCGCACAGCCCTGCGAATCCTCAAGCCCATTGAGAAATTCACCGCAACGGATCCCGACGAACTCTACGACATAGTACGCGACATCGCCTGGGAAAAATATATGACGCCTCAGACCACGTTCGCCATCGACACGACGGTGAACAGCGAGGACTTCAACCACAGCCGCTTCGTGACCTACCGCGTCAAGGACGGCATCGTCGACCATTTCCGCGACCTGCAGGGGGAACGGCCCTCCATCCGCGTGGCAGGCTACGACCTGCTGTTCAACGTGCACATCGACGGCGACCGCGTCACCATCAGCCTTGACTCCAGCGGCGAGCCTCTGTCCAAGCGCGGCTACCGCGAGGAGCAGACCGAAGCCCCCATCAACGAGGTGCTGGCCGCCGGCATAATCATGACCACCGGCTGGCGCGGCGAGTCCGATTTCGCCGACCCCATGTGCGGCTCGGGTACTTTCCTGATTGAAGCCGCCCTGATAGCCGCCAACATCAATCCCGGCATCTACCGCAAGGGATTCGCTTTCGAGAAATGGCCGGACTTCGACGCCGACCTGTTCGAGACACTCTATAACGATGACTCGGCCGAGCGCCCCTTCGATTTCAAGATCATGGGCGGCGACATCGACCCCGAGGCCGTGGCCATAGCCCGCAAGAACATCAAGAACGCGCAGGTGGACGACATGGTGACGGTGGAAATGAAGGCCATGGCCGACTGGACCGACAATCCCGAGGAGGGTTGCCTGGTGATGAATCCGCCGTACAACCACCGTCTGAAGCAGGAGGACATGACCGAGATGTTCCGTGGCATAGGCAACTGCCTGAAACGCAATTTCTCGGGCTGGAACGCCTGGATTATCGGGCCGGACACCGAGGACTTCGACAATATCGGACTGAAACCGTCGCTGAAGATACCGATGCTGAACGGATCGCTGGAATGCTCGCTGCGCGAGTATGTGCTGTTCAACGGCCGCTACAACGATTTCCGCGCCGACGGCGGCACGGTCAAGGGATTTGACGACGATTTCCGCCGCGACCGCGAGCCGAAGAAGATGCGCCGTGTCACCGACGACGAATGGCGCGCCGAGTCGCGCAAGTTCGGCGACCACAAGCAGAACCGCAAGCCCGGCGGCGACAAGAAGCCGTTCCGCAAGGACAACGACCGCAAGGCATTCAACCGAGACGACCGCGACGACCGTAAATCGTTCAGCCGCGACGACCGTGGCGACCGCAAGCCGTTCAGCCGCGACGACCGTGGCGACCGCAAGCCGTTCAACCGCGACGACCGCGACGACCGTAAACCGTTCAGCCGCGACGACCGTGGCGACCGCAAGCCGTTCAGCCGTGATGACCGCGGCGACCGCAAGCCGTTCAGCCGTGATGACCGCGGCGACCGCAAGCCGAGCCGCTTCAACAAGCCGGCGCACGAGGTGGTGGACCGCGGGCCGCGCATCAGCGCCGACAAGTCGCAGGTGGTAAATCCTGTCTATTTCCGCAGCCGCAAAAACAAGAATTACGACGACAACGATTAAACTGACGTATGGGAATATGCCTGCCATCGCCCGTTGACTGGAATCTGACGCCGCTCGCATCTTTGCTGCTCAACGTCGGACTCCTGGGACTGTGCGGGCTGGTGCTCCTGTTGCTGTCCAAAAATTTCTCGGTAATCAAGGGTAAGGGGGGCATCCTGACCCTATTATTCCTTGTCACCTCAGTCTCGTTTCCGTGGGCTCCCGGCGGCCTGCTCACCACGTCATTGATACTGGCGTTAGGGATGCTGCTGTGCCTCGGCATACTGTTCAGCGCATACAGGAAAAGCAACGCCGCCCGTCAGCTGTTCCTGATGGCCACCATCTTAGCGGTAGGGTCGATGGTACAGTACAGTTTCCTGATCATGAGCATTCCGCTGCTGATAGTGGCGGCGACGTTCAAGAGCCTGCGACTGCGCGAGGTCATAGCCTTCGCGATGGGTCTGTGCGCGCCTTACTGGATAGCCCTCGGACTGATGCTGATACCCGTAGACTGCCTGCGGCTGCCCGAACCCATGACGCTGTGGAACGGGATGCCCTCGCACACAGCCATCTTCACCGGCCTGGCAAACCTCGGTTTCACGGCGGTGGTGTCCCTGATTCTCGGGCTGAACAACGGCATGAAGCTGTATGCCGGCAACACGCGGCGGCGCATGTTCAACATGGCCGTCGACATCGTGCAGGCGGCCGCGCTGATAGCCATGATCCTGGACTTCAACAACATGACCGCCTACGTGGTCACATTCTTCATGGGGGCGACGTTCCAGTACACCAACATCTTCTCGCTGTGGAACCTGCGCCGGCCGTGGATATGGCTGACGGGCATCTGTGCGGTGTACATAGCGTTCCTCATCCTCGCTTATATGTATCTATGAAGATAATAGCAGACGAAAACATACCTTATCTGCGCGGCCGCATCGGTGGCGGCGCAGACGTGATATATGTGGACCAGTCGGAATTCAGTCGCGAACTGGTCCGTGACGCCGACGCGCTGTTGATACGCACACGCACACGCTGCGACGAGGCGTTGCTGCACGATTCGTCGGTGCGCCTCGTAGCCACGGCCACCATCGGCACCGACCAGATAGACATACCCTGGTGCGAGAGCCACGGCATAGCGGTGGCGTCGTCGCCGGGCTGCAACGCCCCGGCTGTGGCGCAATACGTGTGGAGCGCGCTGCTGCGCCTGGGTTTCGATCCAGCCGCCGGCGAACGCCTCGGCGTGGTGGGATGCGGCAATATCGGCAGCATCGTGGCCGACTGGGGCCGTAAGATGGGTGCCGAGATTTGGGTGTCCGACCCTCCGAAGCAACGCGCAGGCGTTCCGGACAATTACCATACCCTTGAGGACATCATGAGGGAATGCCGCGCCGTGACGTTCCACACGCCGCTGACCAGGAAAGGCCCCGACGCCACGCTGCATCTGTGCGACGCCAGGGCGCTGGAACTGATAGGGGAGAACCATATCCTCGTCAACGCCGCCCGCGGTCCGGTGGTGGACAACGCCGCGCTGCTGCGCAGGATGTATGCCGACCCGACGCTGCGCGTGGTGCTGGACGTGTGGGAAAACGAACCCGACCTGAACCGCGAACTGCTGGAGAAATCCGATTTCGGCACATTCCACATAGCCGGTTATTCGCGTCAGGGCAAGCAACGCGCCACGCGCATGGTGCTGGAGGCTCTGCACCGCACACTCGGCGTGCCTGTGGACACAGAGGGCCTGGAGCCGGTCTACAATCCCGCTCCGGACGCAGTGCCCGTGCCGGGCGAAATTCTGCAAAGCTATGACCCGACAGTGGATTCCGACGTGCTGAAACAGAATCCCGGCGCGTTCGAACAGCTGCGTCACGACTACGACTATCGTCCCGAATATGAATTACAGTAAGAGATTTTATGTGGTGTTCGCGGGGCGGCAGCCCGGCGTGTACGATGACTTCAACGACGCGATGGAGCAGGTGGACGGCTTTGACGGAGCCTCGTTCAAAAGCTATGCCTCGCCCGAGCAGGCCGCCGAAGCATTCCGCAGGTTCGACCGGAAAAGCGACTCACGTTCCATCGGAGCGCTGCTTATCAACGCCACGGAACAGAAGCGCAAGGAGCAAGGGGCAAGGGGCAGGGAAGACCGCATCGAGACCAAAACCGATTATTTCGCTTTTCCTGAGATAGACCTGAACGGCTGGGCGGTCGACGCCTCGTGCATGGGCAATCCCGGCGTGATGGAATACCGCGGCGTGGAACTGATGAGCGGCAAAGAGATATTCCGCGTGGGGCCGTTCAAGAAGGGCACCAACAATATCGGCGAATTCCTGGCCATTGTCCACGCTTTGGCACTGATGCAGCAGAAAGGGGAGCGCCACACGGTCTATTCCGACTCGGTGTCGGGAATGGCCTGGGTGCGCAACCGCAAGGTCAAGACCCAGCTGGCGCGCAACAAGGACACCGAGCCGGTGTTCCGCATGATGGAGCGCGCGCTGTCGTGGCTCAACACGCATCAGTACGACGTGCAGATACGTAAGTGGGACACCGACCGGTGGGGAGAAGTACCGGCCGATTTCGACCGCAAATAACATCTTTGGGATGGACCGGGATGGACTTCGCGCGGCGTTGCTTGAGGCGGGGGCGGCAGCCGTAGGTTTTGCCTCTGCCGGACCCGTGAGCGAAGACGAGGACCGGCGACTGCGTGGCTGGCTGGCCGCAGGACACCATGCCGGCATGGCCTGGATGGAACGTCACGCCGACCTGAGACGCGACCTCGACAACGTGTTGCCCGGTACCCGCACGGTCATTTCACTCGCGTTCCCATACGCACCCGAGCGTGAACGCCCCTCTGATTTACCCTATCTGAGCCGTTACGCATACGGCAGGGACTATCACGAAGCCATACGAAGCCTTCTGACGGCCGTTTTAGAACAGACGGGCCTTTTATCATCCTGCCGCATCTGTATCGATTCTGCGCCCGTTTCCGAGCGATTCTGGGCCATTCGCGCCGGCATCGGCTACCGCGGCGACAACGGCGCCCTCATAGTCCCCGGCATCGGACCCGAAGTTTTTTTAGCAGAAATTCTCACGACAATCGAATTCGAACCGGACTCACCCTCTTATGCCGAATGCCTGCATTGCGGCGTCTGCCTCCGCGCATGTCCTACCGGAGCATTGCAGGCTGACGGCACCATCGACTGTCGCAGCTGCATTTCCTACCTCACCATAGAGCATCGCGGTCTCTGGACCGACCCCGACGCCATAGCCGCCATGAGCACCCCCGCAGGCCGCACCTCCCTGTTCGGCTGCGACCGCTGTATCACCGCCTGCCCCTTACGCAACGACACTTCCAGCCCTCATACCTGGAACCAGCCATTACCCGCCATGCTCGCACTCGCGCCGTCCGACATTCCCGCACAGCAGTCAGAATTCAAGCGCCGCTTCGCCCACACCGCCCTGCTCCGCCCAGGCCTCCAGAACCTGCTCCGCAACATCGCCAACCTCGACCTCCGCAGCAAATGAACCATAAAGAGCGCGTCCTTCTTTGGCCGATATTTAGCTCGGTGCGCAATTCCGAAGGGAATTTGGCCAACCGACAAATATTCAGTAAATTTGCAGTATTATGGCAAAGGAAGCGATTATACGGCAGGACACGGCAGATTATAACGCCGCTGTTCAGACAATAAAAGAAGCGATTCTTCGCAGTCAGTATCAAGCGGCGAAGTTGGTCAATCGTGAAATGCTGTCTCTGTACTATGGCATCGGCCGATATATTTCAGTCAACTCTCGCGAGGGTTTCTGGGGAACCGGAGCCATAAGAACAATCTCAGAGCGACTCCGCAAGGAACTGCCGGGCCTGAAAGGATTTTCGGAGAGTAGCCTGAAAAATATGAGGATGTTTTATGAGGAATGGTCTCCTGTTTTGGGACCCTCGGATCCTACATCATCTATTTCGCCAATCATGATTGGCGAAATAGAGACGACACTGCTGCTTTCATCTAAATCGACAATCACGATTGACGATTTAGAACTTTTCGGGAATCTAAGCTTTACCCACCATGTTAGAATTCTCAACGGAGAAAAAGATGTAAACAAAAGGTGGAAATACATCAGACTGTCTCTTGAGAATAAATGGGACACTCGTTATCTTCAACAACAGATAAAGGATAATGCAGCCGATAAATATGGAGCAATGCCTTCAAACTTCGGTGTAACAATCAAGGACAGCCGCGATGCCATCAAGGCTCTCAATATGTTCAAGGATGAGTATCTGCTTGATTTCATCAATACTGAAGAAATCGGGATTCGTGACATTCAGGACGTGGATGAGCGCGTTGTCGAGAAGGAGATAATCCACAATATCAAGAAATTCATCATGACATTCGGGCGGGATTTTGCCTTTGTCGGCAACCAGTATCATCTTGAGGCATTTTCCGAGGATTTCTTTCCCGACCTATTGTTTTTCAATCGAGAACTGAACTGTCTGGTCGTTGTAGAGCTTAAGACCGGAAATTTCAAACCCGGCTATATGGCTCAACTTATGACATATCTCCGAATACTTGACGACAAGGTAAAAAAGCCCCATGAGAATCCGTCAATCGGTATTGTGCTGTGCAAGAACGCCAATAAAGACTTTGTAGAGTATGTCATCCAGGACTATGCCAAACCCATGGGCGTAGCCACATATCGTCTCCGTGAGGATATGCCTGAAAAATTGCGCGAAGCATTGCCGGATGTCGAGGATCTGAAGAAATTACTTTGAACTCTAATGAGCCGGTCAATTTATCAGCCAATCGATTAGTCGGCTATCCGGCTATTTGCCGGACAGCTATGATTTAAAGACAGAAAAGTAGAAAAAAGAGGCTGCGCCGTCAAACCTTAATTACGACACAGCCTCAATTTTTTAGGCTTTCTCTTACCCCGAACTTGCGTTGTTATAGGAAGATATGACCCCAATTTAGAATTGATGATATTTCATCATAAATTCCATGCGTGACTGATGAAGCATTTGAAGAAGACGATCAAAGAAGTCATCGACATCAGGTGTGTTATCGATCAAAATCTCTGTTGTCAACCAAACTCGATTATCATCAGTGATATGAGCCTTGACGACCTTTTTATCCCCATTAATCTTATTGCACATTTCAAGGATGCGGTTGCGTTCTGAGACTTCTCCTTCGTATATGTTGGGCATTAGCAATTGAAAAAACTGCGAATCGCCTGAATTGTCCGCAACCAAGAAACTTCCACCTTGATATTGGAAATGTAAGCCGAACGGAAGTTCTTTGAATGGAATCCCATGCTGTTTAAGCCATGATTTATAAATGTTCATAAAAACTTTAGTTGCCGCGGTCTTCCTCTCGTTGGCATTAGATTGGTTTATTGGTTTATACGAGAAAGCGTAGGAGTCTGTATCTGTTACCGTCCTACTGTCAGAGGCTTCTCGCATTGCCCTACAATGGTGGACGGCAACGAAGAAGCCCTACGCTTGTATATGTAATCAATGTGTCCGGCTGTATTCCTCGCGGAATACCGCGCCGAAAGCAAGATAATTACATATCCACGGGCATCTACCGTTGCTCAATCCTTGACCACTGTATGAATTTTGCGAGAATTCCTGACAGTCAAGAATCAGCGCTGATAAACGCTTTCATTATGTTTTTGCCAAGGCAAAGTGCCAAGGCGATAATTGCTTCCTGCCCCAAACCCCGACCGGGGCTTCCGAGCGGTCTGCAATCGCAAAGTTAATAAAAATTCGTGAAACTATGGCCTATTAGATTGAAAAATCGAAAAAATATTTATCTAACCTAATTTTTTGACTAACCACATTCCTTACCAGTCCTTTACCAGTCCTTGTTCACAGACTCAGTCGAAAACGTTTCGCGCACACTGTACAGCTCCGCCCCGACCTTCAGAACATCCTCCGCAACATCGCCAACCTCGCCCTCCGAAGCAAATAAAAAAACATTGTCCACATAGCTGATAATCAAAATAAAAGTATTACTTTTGTAGCATGAACGACTTGACAGTATCAAATATCGAACGGCAGAATGTTCTGAATAATCGCTATGCCCTTCAGACCATCCAAGAAAACCTGGATGTCAACGGTCTGCGCTTCCACGACCAACTGCTTTTCACCACTAAAATGGTAGCGGATTTCTATGGGGTGGATGAGAGAACCATTAAGCGTTATGTTCAGGAATATGGAGAGGAACTTCGTGCTAACGGATATTTTTTAAGTCAAGGTAACTCACTGAAAGAACTAAAGTTACATTTTGTTAGGGACATTAATGTCCCTAAGTTTACACGTCAGCTGGGAGTCTTTACATTCCGGGCATTTCTGAACATAGGGATGCTCCTCACAGAGAGCGAAAAAGCCAAACAGCTGCGCACTCGCATACTCGATATTGTCATCGCCACAATCAATGGACGCGCCGGAGGTGGCACCAAGTATATCAACTGGCGGGACCGCGACTATATTCCCACAGCAATAAAGAGTGAGAACTACCGCAAGAACTTTACTCAAGCCGTAGGCAAATATGTGGACGGAATCCCGACCTACAAGTACGAGCAGATAACCGACTTGATATACAAAGCCGTATTCCGGGAAAACGCAAAAGAATACCGAGTTGTGCTTCGTCTGCAGAACGAGGAAAATGTGCGTCACACGCTCTATGCAGAGGTATTGCTTTGCATATCCTCATTTGAGAATGGTGTGGCCCATCAGATTGAGAAACGATATTCCGAGAATAGCAATAAACAGCTCTCTGTCGCAGAGGTAAAAGCAATCATTGACGAACTGGCTGCAGCCCCTATGATGGAACCGTTTATCAACGACGCAAGATCCAAGATGGCATCGCGTGATGTCGCATTCCGCGATGCTTGGCATGGAAATCTTGCTGAATACCTTCGCGCGGTTACTCCCGATGAATTCGATAAGTTCATTGGCGACGCGTCAATCGACTTTGACAACATTCTTGAAGCCAACCGGGAGGTTCTAAAACGCCTGAAGCAGGCCGACGACGATGAGTGAGGAACTGAAATATATCGACTATGAAGGCGCGTTAGAGGTCTATCGTAAGACCGTAGCCGCCAGCGGTGGCGGTTTGCAGGGCGTAAAAGACGAAGGCGGCATACGTAAAGTGCTCGACTTCGTGCAGAGCGACCTGTACTATCCCACGTTCATTGATAAACTCACTTATCTGGTATTCGGATTATGCACCGGCCATTACTTTGAGGATTCCAACAAGCGGGTGGCGCTGACCATCGGCGTCTGGTTTCTCGTTCATAACGGCTACTATTGGCACGCCTATAGTTTCATGCAGTGCATGGAGGCAATCATCTACCATGTCGCCGCCGGCCGCATCGATAAAGACCTCCTCCATCGCATCATCACCTGCTTCATGGCAAACGAGGACTATCCCGAAGCCCTCAAACTCGAAATCATCCACGCCATCGATGACCTGGATACAGGACTTAACGAATAAACTTTTTCTTCTTTACAATTGGGGACTCCTGCCGATAATTTGTTTCAAATTTGTATCGTACACATAAATTAGGGAAGTTTTTGCCGACATATTGCCAACTAATCGTTAACTTTGCAGATGATATGAATGATATGGAAGATATCAAAGCAGACAGCATCGAACAGGAAGTGACGCAGGATGCAAGCCATGGCGTGAGGCATGACGTGAGAGGGGAGGATATGCGCCATACGCTCCGTATGGGCAAGAGCGAGCGGCTGCACCACCGCACGCTGGTGGAGGGGCTGTTCGCGGAGGGCAAGAGCATGTACGAGTTTCCGCTGCGAATGGTGTGGCGCTGGATGCCGGCCGAGAAGCTTGACTCGTCGTTCCGCAACGGACGCCCCGCAGGGATAGCGCCGGTGCAGATGATGGTCACCATTCCGAAGAAAAAACGCCGTCATGCGGTGGACCGCGTGCTGATGCGCCGCCGAATCCGCGAGGCTTACCGTCTTAACCGTATGCCGATGCGCGAGGCATTGGCTCAGCTGCCCGCCGACGGTTTCCTGCAGCTCGCATTCATCTATCTGCACAACGAGAATGCGGAGTATGCCGAGCTGGAACCCAAGATGCAGAAATTGCTCGCCAAACTTACCAACAAGCTATGCCGTCATTGCTGAGACGAACCGTGCGCCAGTTGGTGCTGCTGCCGGTATATTTCTACCGGGCGTGCATCTCGCCGATGCTGCCGCCGAGCTGCCGCTATACCCCCACTTGCTCGCAATATGCCATAGAGGCGGTCAAGACGCATGGCATCTTCTCAGGCTCATGGCTGGCAATAAAGCGCATAGCGCGCTGCAATCCCTGGGGCGGCTCCGGCTACGATCCCGTACCTCCGAAGAAACCCAAGAAAGTCGAATAGGTCAAGATAATTGTTATTTTATTGAAAGGTCTCCGGTATTCTCTAAACTATAAACTCTAAACTTAAACTGTAAACTATAAACTAATCGATTACCCTATGATACTTGATATCCATACACACAAGGCGGCTCCGCAACCGTTGGCGGTGGTCGACATCTCGTTCATTACCAATCATGAGTTCAAGGCTGTGGAGGGACAGCTGTATTCGGCCGGCATCCATCCGTGGGACACCCATCGCGACGTGACGCCCGAGGAATGGACGCGTCTTGAGGAATTGCTGCGACGTCCCGAATTCGTGGCGGTAGGGGAGGCCGGCGTAGACCTGTCGGGGCGCGGAGGCATGATGTTCCGTCAGCTCAACATTTTCAAGCGCCAGATAGAGCTGTCCGAAAGCCTGAAGAAACCCATCATAGTGCATTGCGTCAAGGCCGAGGACGTGCTGTGCGGCCTGATACGCGACCTTAAGCCCACGCAGCCCTGGATAATCCACGGTTTCCGCAAGAAACCGCAGGCGGCGCGACAGTTGCTCAATGCCGGTTGCTACATCTCCATGGGACAGCATTTCAACCCCGACACATTGCACGCCATCCCGCAGGACCGCCTCTTGGCCGAGACCGACGAATCCGAACTCTCCATTCAGGAAATCATCGGAATCCAGAGCAACATCCTTGGCATCGACCTCGAACCCGTCATCGCCGCAAATTCGGCAAAAGTGCTGGAATGACCCCAAAAAGTCCGTTTCAAGTGTTAAAACAGCCGTTTTAGCCCCATTTTAACACTTGAAACGGCCCAAAAAAGTTCATCTCAGCAGAAATCTATATTTTAGGCCCGTCATCGCCGCAAATTCGGCAAAAGTGCCGGGACTCTAAAACAACTTACCCAAAAACTGAGTTATAAGTTAGTAGGTATAAGATACCAGATAGTAATTGTAAAAAATATAAAAAGACATAGGTTATGAAAAAGATGATAATGGCGGCACTTGCCGCAGTGGCCGTTATGGTATGCCCGGCACCCGCCACGGCTCAGACTCAGGACGAGAGCACCAAGGCTCTGGAATCGGCCAACTGGTATGTGCCCCTCAGCTACGGAGGCTTCGATTTCGAGATTCCCGCCGGCTCGATCGTGCAGAAGGATTCCAAGATGCTGGTGAAATATCCCGACGGATCTTTCGGCGTCTCGATGGAAAACGAGGCGGTCGGCCTCACGCAGAAAATAGCATTCGAGAAAGCCCGCATGTACGCCACCAAATACAAGCTCACCGATCCGAAAGTGGAGAAAGTGACCGTCGGCAACTCCAAGGGCGCCCGAGCTAAGGGTATGCTGGAGAACCATGAGGTGACGGTGCTGATCCTTCCGGTCAACGACCAGCAGGTCACCACCGTGATCATGGCCACCCCCAACCGCCAGGAATGGGCCAATCACTTCGTGAATTCGATGAAGAACTGATATATAGAATCACAACATTAAAAACAGACAAGGCGCCCATATTACGGGTGCCTTGTCTGTTTAAACCATCTCGATTTCTCTTAAAATTCAATTATTTTGATTATCTTTGCATTGTAATCGGATTAGGAAAGCAATGTGCACTACTGATGACTGTATCGCAACACTGAGAAAAAACATTCCATATATCCAGAAGGAATATGGTGTGACAGGGATGTGCCTGTTCGGATCAATGGCCAGAGGCGACAATCGCCCTGACAGCGATATTGATATTTTGGTGGATATGCCTCCCAGAATATTTGCCCTGAGTGCCTTACACAGGTATCTGGAAAGTCTGCTTCAGTCTTCTGTGGATTTAATCAGAAGGCATTCACATCTATCCTCACAATTTCTGAATCAAATAAACCGCGATGGTATCAAAATCCTCTGACATAGGAAATATGGCACCTCATTGCGTTCCATCTTGACCAAGAATGGTCAAGATGGAACACTTCTTTTGTTATATGGTGCTTATTTCGTAATTTTGCGTCATGTTCAAAAAATTAACTGTCTTATTTCTCGGAATCGCAGCCTTGTCAGGCGCGTTTCCCGCATCGGCGCTGACGCTGGAGAAGATAAAATACGGCGATTTCTCGCAGTGGGTCACTCGCGAGATAACTGAATCGTCAGTCCTGGGCGGCGACACCAAGAAGGTGTATGCCGTTGGCCCCACGCAACATCTGAAGGGCAACAACCCTTACCATCCCCAGGGTGGCACGCCGTGGGCCTCGAGCAACGTATATGCCAAGGTATCGGGAATAGTGAAGGCTTCGAATTCGGTGGAGCCTGCCGTGCTGAACGGCAACAAGGTAGCCAAGCTGCAGGCCAAGATGGAGCATGTGAAGGTGTTGGGCGTGATCAACATGGACGTGATGGTGGCCGGCACCCTCTATTTAGGCAAACTCAACGAGCCTGTGACCAGTACATCCACCCCCTTCTCCAAGATGGCCATGGGCATGCCCTACCGTAAGAGTCCAAAGGCACTGGTGTTCGACTACCGCATCGACATGCCCAATGTCAACACCCGCGTCAAGTCCACCGGCCTGAGCCGCAAGAAGACGCTTCAGGGCCGCGACCAGGCCGAGGTGTATGTTCTGCTTCAGAAACGCTGGGAGGACACCAAAGGGAATGTCTACGCACAACGTGTGGGCACTGGCCGCGAACGTTACAGCAAGTCCGTGCCATGGACCAAGGAACATCAGCTTCCCATCCATTACGGCGACATCACCAGGAAACCCTTCTACAAGCCCTACATGGGTCTGCTGAACGGCGAGAAGGCATATTACGGTTATAATTCCAAGGGCAAACTCGTGCCTGTCAAGGAAGTAGGCTGGGCACCGGTCGGCACTCAGCCCACCCACGTGCTGGTGATGGCATCCACATCGTGCGGCGAACCGTTCGTCGGCACCGAGGGCATCACAATGTATATCGACAACATTGCCTTCGGCTTCTAAACCACCTCAGATTATGAAAATTGCGCTTATAGGATATGGCAAGATGGGCAAGACCATAGAGCGTCTGGCCCTGGAACGCGGACTGGAGATAGGCTGCGTCATCGACGTGGACAACCTCGACGCCTTCGATTCCGAAGTGTTCATGCAGTGTGATGCGGCCATCGAGTTCACCACTCCGGCTACAGGCTTCGACAACGTGGCCCGCTGCCTGCGCCGCGGCGTGCCCGTGGTGAGCGGCACCACCGGCTGGCAGGCACGTCTGCCCGAAGCCATGGACCTGTGCCGCGAACTGAACGGCTCGCTGATATGGGCTTCCAATTTCTCGGTGGGCGTAAACATCTTCATGGCCGTGAACCGTCAGCTGGCTCGCATCATGAACGCCTTCCCGCAGTACACGCCCTCCATGACCGAGACGCACCACATCCACAAGCTGGACCATCCTTCGGGTACGGCGGTGACCCTGGCCGAACAGATCATAGACGGCACCGGGCGCATCACGTCATGGGCCGAGCCTGAGGAGGGCAAGACCATGGAACCGGGCGTGCTCCCCATAGACCATGTGCGCGAGGGCGAGGTGCCAGGCATACACACCATCCGCTGGGATTCTCCCTCGGACATCATATCGATAACACACAGCGCCAAGAACCGCGACGGATTCGCTCTCGGAGCTATCCTCGCGGCGGAATGGCTCGTAAACCATCCGGGCATCCACACCATTCAGGAAATGCTCTCCGATATCTCCGGTTATGACTTCAACTAAAGATCGTTTAAAGGCCGTAAAGCCCACGCGCTGGCTGCGGTTCGGCATCGTAAGCGCAATATACATCCTGTGGGTGGTGCTGATGGGCAATCCCTGGCTGCTGTTCGGCTGGCTGCTCATCATCGACATCTATATCACAGCCTTCATCCCCTGGGGATGGTGGAAAAACAAGAAGGGCCTCACGCGCACCGTCATGGCGTGGGTGGACGCGATAGTCTACGCCCTGGTGCTGATATACTTCATATTCGGATTCATAGGCCAGCAGTACGAGATACCGTCGTCCAGTCTCGAGAAATCGCTGCTCGTAGGCGACCGTCTGTGGGTGGACAAGACCGTCTACGGCTCGCGCGTGCCCCAGACCCCGCTGCACTTCCCGCTGGCTCAGCATACGCTCCCGCTGGTCAACACCAAGAGCTACATCGAGAAACCGCAGCTGAAGTATCACCGTATGCCCGGATTCCGCGACATCGAGCGCGGCGACATCGTGGTGTTCAACTATCCGCAGGGCGACACCGTGGCGCTAAAGATTCAGAATCCCGACTATTACCAGATATGCAACGAGCTGGTCAAGAACGGCATTAAGGATCCGAAGGCATACATACAGCAGAATCCGGAGAAGTTCGGCGAACTGGTGTGGCGTCCCGTGGACCGCCGCGAGAACTATGTGAAGCGTACCATAGGCCTCCCCGGCGAGCGTATACGCATAGTGAACGACACTATCCTGATCAACGGCAAGGCCATAGCCGAGCCTGAAAACGTGCAGTACAACTACTTGATACCGGTCAACGGCCCGATAGCCGCGCAGAAGTGGATGGACCTTGGCGTACGCGTCGAGGACTTCGACCAGGCTCCGATACAGGACCAGATGACGGGCCGGTATTACTACGACCTCCCTCTGACCAAGGCCATGAAGGCCCGGGTGGAGAAATGGCCCGAGGTTGCCGGACAGCTTATATCCGAAAGCGAATCGGGCCTCCTGGACTTAGGGGGTGTGTTCCCCTACAACGGAACCTACAACTGGCAGCGAAACAACATGGGCGAGATATGGATTCCGAAACGTGGATCCACACTCCATCTTACTCCGGCCAACTATGCCATATACGAGCGCGCCATCCGCACATACGAGGGCAATGACCTGCAGATGAAGGACGGCAAAATCTACATCAACGGCAAGCCTCAGGACTACTATACGTTCAAGATGGACTATTACTGGATGATGGGCGACAACCGCGACCGCAGCGCCGACTCGCGTTACTGGGGCTTCGTCCCCGAGGACCATGTGGTAGGCTCGCCTGTGCTAATCATCATTTCGATGGACAAGGACCGCAAACTGACTGACGGCAAGATAAGATGGAACCGCATGTTCCGCAACCCGAATCCGGACAAGAAGGACGGCAAATGGTGATACCGCCGTTTGCGGCGTCTGCCGGCTGGTACGTCCGCTGGCTTGCGGCGCGTCTTGACGGCGCCTCGGACGCCGAAGCCATCCGCACGGCGTATGATGACCCGGACTTCGACCCGAAGTCATTGAGACGCACCCGTGTGGCTGACGGCAACAACGTGACGCTGCTGTCCGTGCCTGTGGCCAAAGGCCCCGGCATGGTCCTGTCCGACCACGGCAACTGGCCGCACGTACACCTCGGCACCCTCAACGCCATATATGGCCGCACGCCCTATTTCCCGCATCTGTTCGATCCTCTGACCGCTCTATACCATAACGCGCCCGGGACACTGCCCGAACTGAACCGGGCCATGCACGACATCGTATCGAAATGGATCGATACCGAGGCCGCCGCTATGGCTGCCACCGCTATTGCCGGCGACCCCGATTCGGAATTAATTGCTTATTGCGCTGACATTGAAACAAAAGTTAACTATTCCGTTTCAATTTTAGACGTGATTTTCCGTTTTGGTAAAGACACATTGTTCGTCCTGATGAACGGATGGATCAAAAGCCGGAACAATAAATGAAAACGCTGCGCCACGGACATACATCATACCAACTGTCGCGTCTGCCGCTCATGATAGCGGCGGCTGTGGCGGCATTGGTGTGTCTCGTCGGCTCCGCTCCCTGCCGCGCCGACGAAGTGCCCGACCTGGAGCTGAAAGTGAAGGCCTACCGCGGATTCACGCACATAGTGGACGAATACGGCGACACCTGCCGCCTCACCTACATCCGCGACGTATATGTGTTCCCTCCCCTGAAGTTCAAGAACAAGAAGCAGGAGCAGTTCTACTGGCGCACCGTGCGCGACGTGCGCAAGACCTTGCCCTACGCCAAATTAGCGTTCGCCACGCTGTGCGAGACATACGAATACATCCAGACCATCCCCGACAAAAAGGAGCGCGAACGTCACCTCAAGACGCTGGAGCACGACATATTCGAGCAGTACAAGCCCGTGGTGAAGCACATGACAAAGAACCAGGGCAAGGTGTTGCTGAAGCTGATAAACCGCGAGACCGATCAGACGTCGTATGGCATAGTGAAAGCCTTTTTAGGCAGCTTCCGGGCCGGATTCTGGCAGACATTCGGCCGCTTCTTCGGCATGAACCTGCGTTCGGGCTTCAATCCGAAAAAGAACAAGGACGACGCCATGATCGAGCGCATCGCCCTGCTGATAGAACAGGGAGCGCTATGAGTATGCGGTTCAGGACGGAAATAACAAGTAGTCCGGCTGATATAGAGCTGGCGGCGTACAGGCCGGTGCTGAGCGCGGGGAGTTGCTTCGCCGAGAACATGGCGGTGCGGATGCGGCAGTGCCTCTGGCCGGCGTCGTTCCCGTTCGGAATGCTGTACAATCCGGCGTCCATAGCCATGGTGTTGCGGCTGATGCTTCTTACCGACCCGGCTACGGCCATGCGGCAGTTCGAGGACACAGTGTTTGAGGCCGGAGGCAGATGGCGCTCATGGATGTTCGATTCACGCCTAATATCGGATTCTCAGCAGGGACTTGCCGACGCTTTCGCACGTCTGCGGCTTGATGTGAGCCGTACCATGACCTTATGCGACACAATCCTGGTCACATTCGGCACGGCATGGTGCTATGCCCTGGCAAGCAACGACATGACCGTGGCGAACTGCCACAAGCAGCCGGCCGCGCTGTTCCGCCGTTATCGCCTCGACCCCGACGAAATCACCGGCCTGTGGATTCCGTTAATCCGTGAATTGAGCGCCCGGTATCCGGGACTTCGCTTCATATTCACCGTCAGCCCTGTCAGGCATCTCAAAGATGGATTCCACGAAAACACACTCTCCAAAGCCACGCTGCATCTTGCCGTGGACCGGATATGCTCACAGACCGAAAACACACGCTATTTCCCGGCGTTCGAACTTGTGACGGACGACCTGCGCGATTACCGTTTCTATGCCGCCGACATGGCGCATCCGTCAGAGATGGCCGT
Source organism: Porphyromonadaceae bacterium UBA3318 (assembly GCA_002361235.1). Taxonomy (GTDB): domain Bacteria; phylum Bacteroidota; class Bacteroidia; order Bacteroidales; family Muribaculaceae; genus Lepagella. Next base: position 49,463 of record DESI01000083.1, read on the forward strand.
GGAATATGTGTGGCAGCATTTCTGCGACACGTACATGAGCGCGGAGACACGTCAGGCCATAGACCGCGGAGAGAAAATCCGGAAGCGGCTGTCACATCGCCCCATGTCAGGCGCGCCCGATCCGGAATTCACAGCCGGGACCGAACGGCTCTTAGACGAATTCAGACGCGATTTCCCGCAATTCCTCCTTCCGCAATGAGATTCCCATCAATTACCCTTCTGATCGCCTCCATAACGCTTTATATCGCGTCTTGCCGCGCCGACAGCTACAACGAATACATAACCCTGTACAGCGACATGGCCGTGGAGCAACAGGAACTGCACGGCATCCCGGCCTCCATCACCCTGGCACAGGGCCTGCTGGAGAGTGCCGCAGGCCGCTCCACACTCGCCGTGAAAGGCAACAATCATTTCGGAATCAAGTGCCACAGCTCGTGGACCGGCGACACGCTGATACGCAGCGACGACCGCCCCGACGACTGCTTCCGCGCATACCCTGACGTGCGGCAGTCGTTCGACGACCATTCCCGGTTCCTGTTGCGCTCGCGCTATGCCTCGCTCTTTAAGCTCGACCCGCTGGATTATGCCTCCTGGGCGCGCGAACTGAAACGCTGCGGATACGCCACCGATCCCAACTACGCCTCGCGCCTTATAGCCATCATCGAGCGCTACGCCCTCTATCTGTACGACACGCCCGAAGGCAGGAAAGCCGACGAGGACGCCGCATTCATCCAGGCGTCGCTAATCTCAACGCATCCCGTAAGACGCGCGCGCGGCCTGCACTACGTCATCGCCGCGCCCGGCGACACGTACACCTCGATAGCCCGGGAATTCAAGCTGGACGTAAAGAAGCTCCGGGAATTCAACGACGCCGGACGCCACGACAAGATCAAGGACTGGGAGGAAGTGTACCTCGAGTCCAAGCTTGACGACGCGCCGAAGCACATCGACAAGGCCGTGATCGGCGAGCGCGAGTCGATGCACTCCATCGCCCAGCGCTACGGCATGAAACTGTCGCGCCTCAAGGCCCTGAACCCCGGCGTCCGCGACAAGGCCGGCGCCACCCTCAGGCTCCGGTAGTGAGAGGAGTGGGAGAATTGGGATTTACTACTGTCCGCTAAACTTTTGCGGTCAACAGAAAATCAGGGCCGATACCATTTGCCGGATTCGGCCCTAAATGGTTATTTTGGTGGCGCCAAACAATCCGTCAATAACCATGAGTAAAAGTAGTAATTTCATCGGACAGCCGGCGTAACGGCACGGAAGAATGGATAACACGGCTGCGCATCATAGATTACACAACCGTAAGCCTGTTCTCCAATGCCATTTTCAAGGGCGTTGCTGACCAATGATTTTGGCATGCCGTTGGAGACGATAGTGGCGATATGCCGCCGTCGTTGGCAGATTGAGTCGCTTTTCAAACAGATAAAGCAGAACTTTCCTCCGAAATATTTCTATGGAGAAAGCGCAAACGCCATCAAAATCCGGATCCGGGTTACACTCATCGCAAATCTGTTGCTTTCCGTCTTGCAAAGCAAGCTAAAGAGGCGATGGAGCTTCTCCGGTCTCGCCACAATCGTGCGAATTGTACTGATGTATTACCTCAATCTCGAAAAGTTCCTCAATCAA
>DESI01000083.1:51386-54122 GCA_002361235.1 Porphyromonadaceae bacterium UBA3318
AATCTCGAAAAGTTCCTCAATCAACCCGAGGCTGATCTGAATATCATGCTTGCCGGGGCTTCTGAATCACCTCCTCTATAGCCTGAATTTGACTAAGCAGTGCTTGGCCGAAACAAAAAGTAAGCCCAACTTCTACTTATCAGAATGTTGGACTCGCTGCTTTATGGTTTAGCGGACAGTAATAAATATTTTCACAATATTAACAAAATACAGAAACAATTTGGTTCACACCAGGGGAGCAAAAAATCGGAGTATCCGGGGTCCAAATAGCGACAAGAAGGCCCCGATGCGGTTTTTTAAACGGGATTTTGAATTGAATATTGAATTGCGGCGCAGTCGCCGGATCCGGGAGTAACAACCGGCCTGGATGTCACGCGTTTGCCGGCGCGTGATGTCGCCGCGACGGGCGGCAAGCTCGGAAAGCATGAAGATATTGAAGTTGGCGCTCATGCGCCGGTCGCGCATGGCACGCAGTATTTCGGGACTGCGTGTCTCGCCCCATGCTTCGAGCTGTTCCGTCACCTTCAGCACGTCCAGGCGCTGAAGCGTGAACCGGTGCATGTAGCTGTCGGGATTCTGACGGTAGCCATACAGAGGCGCATCGACACATACTATCCTGTCGGCAGACTCCATCAGCCGGCAGGCTATCTCCAGGTCCTCGTAGCGGCCGTTATAGAACGATTGTCCCTGCCATACAGAGCGACTGTATAGTTTGGCCCAAACGGAAACGTTAAGATCCGAGGTCTGATAATATGCTTCTAAAATAGCATCCCCGGAAGTGAGGATTCGTTCTTTGACAGGTGTGCGAATAGGAGTGTCAAGCCATTCGGATTCCTGCTGCGGCGTATGAAACTGAAATGTGGCACAACTTATCATATCGGCCTTGTGCCTCATAGCGGCGTCGAGCATGATACGGAGCATGTCGGGGTGCAGAACGTCATCCGCGTCGAGAAACAGAATCCATTGGCCCCGGCAAAGTTTCAGCCCACGGTTGCGGGCTGCGGATACGCCGGCGTTGGGCGTGTGCTCTACCCGGATACGCGGGTCGGAAGCGGCATACCCGTCACACAGACCGGGAGTGGCGTCGGTGCTACCATCGTCCACCAACACCAGCTCCCAGTCCTGTTCGGTCTGTGCCAGCACGCTCCGCACGGCAGCCGGAAGCCACCGCTCGGCGTTATAGGCCGGCACTATTATGCTGACCATATTGTCTGTACGGTCAGGGTATTATACGGTCAGGATCTCCTTCTCCTTCTCGGCGAAGATGGCGTCGATCTTCTTCACATACTTGTCGTGAAGCTTCTGCACATCGGCCTCGGCATCTTTCTCGGCATCCTCGCTCAAGCCGTTCTTGATTTCCTTCTTCAGCCCCTCGATAGCCTCGCGGCGGGCGTTGCGCACCGACACCTTGGCGTTCTCGGCCTCGTTCTTGGACTGCTTCACCAGCTGCTTGCGGCGTTCCTCGGTCAACGGAGGGATGCCTAAGCGTATCACCTCGCCGTTGTTCTCGGGCGTGATGCCCAGCTCGGAGTTGATGATGGCCTTCTCAATCTCCTTGAACATGGCCTTCTCCCACGGGGTGATGGCGATGGTGCGCGCATCGGGCACACTGACGTTGGCCACGTTGGAGATAGGCGCTTTCGTGCCGTAATAGTCCACCTTGATGCCGTCCAGCAGCTTGGTCGACGCCTTGCCGGCGCGGATGTGCTGCAGAGTTTCGTCCAGATAGTCCACTGCCATCTCCATCGAGTCCTCCGCGTCCTGCAGATATTCCTTTACCTCTTTCATTGTATTTCGATTTTATTATTATCTTGATTATTTGTGCAGCACGGTGCCGATGGGCTCGCCTGCCAGGATACGTCCCAGGTTGCCTTCGGTGTCCATGTCGAACACCGCCACCGGCATGTCGTTCTCCTTACACATCACCGTAGCCGTCAGGTCCATCACCTTCAGGTTCTTTTCCAACATCTCGTCGTAGGTGATCTCGTCATATTTCTTAGCTGTCGGATCCTTCTCCGGATCGGCGGTATATACGCCGTCCACGCGCGTACCTTTCAGCATCACGTCGGCCTCTATCTCGATGGCACGCAGCGATGCGCCGGTGTCCGTGGTGAAATAAGGATTGCCAGTGCCGCCTGCAATGATGGCGACGATACCCGTCTCCATAGCCTTGATTGCCGCCCATTTGGAGTAAGCCAGGCCGATCGGCTCCATGCGTATGGCCGTAAACACCTGCGACGACTGACCGATGGCCTCTAACGCCGAACTCAGTGCCAGCGAATTAATCACGGTGGCCAGCATACCCATCTGATCGCCCTTGACGCGGTCAAAACCCTTGGAGGCGCCCTTCAGGCCGCGGAAGATGTTACCCCCGCCGATCACTATACCTATCTGCACCCCTTTGGAGGCAGCCGCCGCAATCTGCTTCGCGTACGAGTTCAGCCGGTCGGTGTCGATGCCCCGGCCCTCGCCGGCACCCAGACTCTCGCCCGACAGTTTCAATAATATCCTGTTGTATTTCATAATTTCTACGGTTTATTGCCAAAATTAAGAAAAATATCTCATACTATGAACACATTTGGGGGACATGATGCGATTTTTTAAGAAATAAGGCTTAAATAGTAGTGTTTCGAGGTCTCCAGATGTTAAAAAAATAATTTTTTTGGCCGGATATTTGGAAATGTCAAATAAACGCATTAATTTTGCACTCGATTTCGGGGCGTAGCGCAGTCCGGT
>DESI01000043.1:0-14995 GCA_002361235.1 Porphyromonadaceae bacterium UBA3318
TGCCGTGCACTGTTATCGAAGTTGGTCCTTGCGTGGTTACGCAGATCAAGACTCTGGAGAAAGACGGTTACGAGGCAGTGCAGATCGGCTACCAGGAAGCCAAGGAGAAGCACGTTACAAAGCCCATGGCCGGACACTTCAAAGCCGCAGGCGTAGCACCGCAGCGCCACTTGGCCGAGTTCAAGTCGTTTGAGACCGTACCCGCACTGGGCGAGACACTGACCGTGGAGATGTTCCAGGAGGGTGGTTTCGTAGACGTAGTAGGCACCTCGAAGGGTAAAGGCTTCCAGGGTGTGGTAAAGCGTCACGGATTCGGCGGCGTAGGCCAGAGCACACACGGCCAGCACAACCGTCTCCGCGCGCCCGGTTCAATCGGCGCCTGCTCGTATCCCGCGAAGGTATTCAAGGGACTGCGCATGGCCGGCCAGATGGGCAACGAGCGCGTCACCGTGCAGAATCTCCAGGTGATCAAGGTTATCCCGGAGCACAATTTGTTAATGATCAAGGGTTCCGTCCCTGGTCCCAAAGGTTCAATCGTCACAGTTGAGAAATAATGGAATTAGCAGTTTACAATATCAAAGGTGAGGACACAGGCCGCAAGGTCACCCTCAATGACGAGGTATTCGGCCGCGACCTTAGCGAGGGTAATGCCGAGCATACCCTTTATCTCGACATCAAGCAGTACTTAGGGAACCAGCGTCAGGGCACCCACAAGAGCAAGGAGCGCAGCGAGGTATCGTACTCCACACGCAAGATCGGACGTCAGAAGGGTGGCGGCGGCGCACGCCGAGGCGACCTGAACAGCCCCGTGCTGTACCATGGCGGCCGCGTGTTCGGTCCCCGTCCCCGCGACTACCGCACCAAGCTCAACAAGAAGATGAAGGCTCTCGCACGCCGCATCGCATTGACAAGCCGTGCCAACGACAACAAGATCATCGTGGTGGAGAACTTCCAGTTCGACGCACCCAAGACCAAGAACTATATGGCGCTGGCCAAGAGCTTCAAGCTCGAGGACAAGAAAGTGCTGTTGGTGTTCCCCGAGAACAACGAGAATGTATATCTGTCGGTACGCAACGTTCCCAACGCGCTGCTGATGCGCGCACAGGACCTGAATGCCTACAGTGTTCTCAACAACGACGCCATGCTGGTAACAGAAGACAGCGTCGCCATCATCAACGACTTTAAATAAGGAGACACAACATGGATATACAGATCAAACCGCTGGTGACCGAAAAGGCCACCGCATACAGCGAGAAGCAGAACTGCTACACGTTCAAGGTGTCTCCCGACGCCAACAAGTTCCAGATCAAGGACCTTGTAGAGAAGATGTACAACGTGCGCGTGGAGAAGGTGAACATCTGCAACTACGCGGGCAAGCGTAAGTCTCGCTACACGAAGAAAGGGCTCATCCGCGGCCGTCAGGACGCCTTCAAGAAGGCATACGTGACAGTGGCCGAGGGCCAGACTATTGACTACTACAGCAATCTATAAAAAATGGCAGTAAGAAAATTCAAGCCCACTACTCCTGGGCAAAGGCACAAGGTTATTGGTGTGTTCAAAGGACAAATCACTGCTACCACACCAGAGAAGACTCTTACGGTCGGGAAGCGGAGCACAGGCGGCCGCAACTCGTCGGGCCATCTGAGCACCCGCTATCGCGGAGGCGGCCATAAGAGGAAATTGCGTCTCATCGACTTCAAGAGACAGAACGACGGAGTACCCGCAACGGTCAAGACGATCGAATACGATCCCAACCGTTCGGCCCGCATCGCCCTTCTGTACTATCAGGATGGTCAGAAGGCCTACATGATCGCCCCCAACGGGCTGGAGGTAGGTCAGACCGTAATCAGCGGCGAGGACGCTGCGCCCGAGGTAGGCAACTGTCTGCCCCTGTCGAAGATCCCCGTCGGTACGCTGATCCATTGTATTGAGCTTCGTCCGGGCCAGGGCGCCGAAATGGCGCGTTCCGCCGGAACGTTCGCACAGCTGACCTCGCGCGAGGGCAACTATGCGATCATCAAATTACCTTCGGGAGAAACCCGCCGCATCCTGCTGGCATGCCGTGCCACCATCGGCGTAGTGGGCAATTCCGACCATAACCTCGAGAAGAGCGGCAAGGCAGGCCGCAGCCGCTGGCTGGGCCGCCGTCCCCACAACCGTGGTGTGGTAATGAACCCTGTCGATCACCCCATGGGTGGTGGCGAGGGCCGTCAGAGCGGTGGTCATCCCCGTTCGCGTACGGGCCTCTATGCCAAGGGTCTCAAGACACGCTCGCCCAAGAAGCACAGCTCGAAGTATATAATTGAAAGAAGAAAGAAGTAATTTGATAAAGAAGCAATCATGAGTCGTTCGCTTAAAAAAGGACCGTTTATCAGCGTCAAGCTGGAGAAGAAGGTCGCAGCCATGGAGGAAAGCGGCAAGAAGAACGTCATCAAGACGTGGAGCCGTGCCTCGATGATCTCGCCTGACTTCGTGGGACATACATTTGCCGTGCACAATGGCAATAAGTTCATCCCGGTCTATGTGACTGAGAACATGGTGGGCCACAAGCTCGGAGAGTTCGCTCCGACGCGTACGTTCCGCGGCCACGCCGGCAACAAGAAGAAGTAACGGTCCCCGCTAACCAAAGAAAAAACAGAATACAATGGGTGTAAGAAAAAGAAATGCAGCCGATGCGATGAAGGAAGCCCGCAAGAGCACGTATGGCGCGAAGCTTCGCAACATACCGTCGTCGCCCCGCAAGATGCGTCTGGTAGTGGACATGATCCGCGGCCAGGAGGCGTTCAAGGCACTCGGCATATTGAAATTTTCCAACAAGGAAGCTTCGCGCAAGGTCGAGAAGCTTCTCCGGTCGGCCATCGCCAACTGGGAACAGAAGAACGAGCGCAAGGCCGAGGCCAACGAGCTCTATGTAAAGACAGTGTTCGTAGACGCCGCACCGATGCTGAAGCGCATGCGCCCCGCACCCCAGGGCCGTGGCTACCGCATCCGCAAGCGCTCAAATCACGTGACATTGTTCGTTGACACAATTGACTCCAAAAAAGACTGACGCAAATGGGACAGAAAGTTAATCCGATCAGCAACCGTCTGGGCGTGATCCGCGGTTGGGACTCTAACTGGTACGGCGGTAAGAAATATGGCGAGACCCTCCTGGAGGACTCCAAGATCCGCAAGTACCTGCACAAGCGTCTGGAGAAAGCAAGTGTGTCGCGCATCATCATCGAGCGCACGCTGAAAATGGCCACCATCACGATCGCCACATCGCGTCCCGGCCTGATCATCGGCAAGGGCGGCAAGGATGTGGACATCCTGAAGGAGGAGCTGAAGAAGCTCACCGACAAGGACGTGCAGATCAACATCTACGAGATCAAGCGTCCCGAGCTGGACGCCGAGATCGTGGCCAACAACATCGCTCGTCAGATCGAGAACAAGGTGGCTTACCGTCGTGCCGTTAAGATGGCCGTGGCCGGCACCATGCGCATGGGCGCCGAGGGTATCAAGGTTCAGGTCAGCGGACGTCTGAACGGCGCCGAGATGGCCCGCAGCGAGATGTTCAAGGAAGGCCGTACGCCTCTGCACACACTCCGCGCCGACATCGACTACGCTATGGTCGAGGCCCTCACCAAGGTGGGTATCATCGGTATCAAGGTATGGATCTGCCGCGGCGAGGTCTATGGCAAGAAGGAGCTGACCCCCACCTACGTGGCCGGCCAGAAAGAGCCCGGACGCCCCATGGCTCCGCGCAGAGAGCGTGGCGGATTCCGCAACAAGAAGAATAATAACAATCGCTAAAAAGAACCTGGATAATGTTACAGCCTAAGAAAACAAGGTACCGTCGCTCGCAAAAGGGACGGATGAAGGGCGAGGCCCAGCGCGGCAACCAGCTGGCTTTCGGCTCGTTCGGTATCAAGACTCTGGATTCGAAATGGATTACCGGCCGTCAGATCGAGGCTGCCCGTGTGGCAGTGACCCGTTACATGCAGCGTCAGGGCCAGATCTGGATCCGCATCTTCCCGGACAAGCCTATCACCAAGAAGCCTGCCGAGGTGCGAATGGGTAAAGGTAAAGGTAACCCCGAGGGATTCGTAGCGCCTGTCACTCCCGGTCGTATCCTGATCGAGGTGGAGGGTGTTCCCTACGACGTGGCCAAGGAGGCACTGCGCCTGGCAGCCCAGAAGCTGCCCGTACTCACAAAGTTTGTGGTGCGCCGCGACTACGATCCCACGCAGAATGTCTGAAAACAATGAGCCGGAATCCCCATGCGGGGACTCCGGCCTCAGCAATCAAATCGAGCCTCCCTCATGCCCCGGACGGGGACATGGGGGAGGTTTGTAATGATTTTTTGCCTTTTTAAGTTAATTTTTTGCGATTTAAGCATGTAAATTGCTGAAAAGTCAAGAATTTTTATTAATTTTGCGATTCGGAACGCGGATGCAAAAATCCGTGTGCCCAAAATAGATTAACGAGAGAAATGAAAAAGGAAGAAATCAAGGAATTAAGCGTTCAGGAACTGAAGGCCCAGATAGAGGTCTCGGAGAAGGCTTATCGTGAATTGAAAGTAGCGCACGCGATTACTCCCTCAGGCAACCCGGCAAAGATCACCAGTGACCGTCGTCACATTGCCCGTCTGAAGACGATATTGCGTCAGAAGGAGCTGGCCGCAGCTTCCAGCGCTGAGTAACAACACTGCTGACAATCTGTAGAAAGAAATGGAAGAACAGAAAAGACATCTTAGAAAAGAGCGTGTCGGAGTGGTTTCGAGCAATAAGTGCGACAAGACCATCACTGTAGAGATCAAATGGAAGGAGAAACACCCCATCTACGGTAAGTTTGTCAATAAGACAAAGAAATATCACGCACACGACGAGAAGAACGAATGCAGCGTAGGCGACAAGGTGCGTCTGATGGAGACGCGCCCCCTGAGCAAGACGAAGCGTTGGAGACTTGTAGAAATCATCGAAAAAGTTAAGTAACCATGATACAGACCGAATCACGTTTGACAGTTGCCGACAACAGTGGAGCCAAGGAAGTACTCTGCATCCACGTGTTGGGAGGCACCGGACGCCGCTATGCGAGCGTAGGCGACACGATCGTGGTGACCGTAAAGAGCACCATACCGTCGTCGGAGGTTAAGAAGGGTACCGTGTCCAAGGCTGTAGTGGTACGTACCAAGAAAGAGATACGTCGCGCGGACGGAAGCTATATCCGTTTCGACGACAATGCCTGCGTGCTGCTCAACAACAACGGTGAGCTCCGCGGCACCCGTATCTTCGGTCCGGTGGCCCGCGAGCTGCGCGCCGCCAACATGAAGATTGTCTCACTGGCACCCGAGGTACTTTAATCGTTAATTTCTAAGTTTAGGACAAATGGCAAAATTGCATATAAAGAAAGGGGATACGGTCTATGTCAACGCCGGCGACGACAAGGGCAAGACAGGCCGTGTGCTCGAGGTGCAGGTGAAGAAAAACCGAGCCATCGTAGAGGGGATCAACATCGTCTCCAAGAGCACGAAGCCGACGGCCAAATATCCGCAGGGCGGAATCGTAAAGCTGGAGGCTCCGGTGCATATATCGAACCTTAATGTGGTAGACCCGAAGACGGGCAAGGCCACCCGCATAGGACGCCGCCGCAACGAGGCCGGCAAACTGGTGCGTTACGCTAAAAAATCAGGAGAGGAGATCAAATAATGAGCGAGACAACACTTAGCAAAGCGTATAAGGAGCGTATCGCTCCGGAACTGACCGAAGAGTTCAAGTATACGACTCCGATGCAGGTTCCCCGCCTGGTGAAGATCGTGATCAACCAGGGACTGGGCGACGCTACCCAGGACAAGAAGCTGATTGAGACGGCCGTGAACGAGATCACAGCCATCACGGGCCAGAAGGCAGTGCCCACACTGTCGCGCAAGGACATCGCCGCATTCAAGCTGCGTAAGAAGATGCCCGTAGGCGTGATGGTGACCCTGCGCCGCGAGAAGATGTACGAGTTTCTGGAGCGCCTGGTGCGCGTGGCTCTGCCCCGTATCCGCGACTTCAAGGGCATCAATTCCAAGCTCGACGGCCGTGGCAACTACACGCTGGGTATCACCGAGCAGATCATCTTCCCCGAGATCAATATAGACAATGTTCCCAAGCTTCAGGGTATGAACATCACGTTCGTGACGAGCGCCAAGACTGACGAGGAAGGCTTCGCCCTGCTCAAGAAGTTCGGCTTGCCCTTCAAGAAGTAATAACTTATTATAACTTAAAGAAAGCATGGCAAAAGAATCAATGAAGGCTCGCGAGGTGAAGCGTCAGCGGATGGTGGCCAAATATGCAGAGAAGAAGGCAGCGCTGAAGAAGGCCGCCCTCGCCGATGCAGAAGGCAACATCGACTACGAGGCTCTGACCAAGCTGCAGAAGCTTCCCCGCAACGCAAGCAAGGTGCGTCTGCACAACCGTTGCGAGCTTACCGGCCGTCCCAAGGGATATATGCGTCAGTTCGGCATTTCGCGAATCCAGTTCCGCGAGATGGCTTCCGCAGGCCTGATCCCCGGTGTGAAGAAGGCAAGCTGGTAATGCGAGGACCCCGGTTTATTCCGAAGCTACGGGCAGAGGATAATAAACCACCCCGCATCGACGTTAAGAAATAGATAACCATCTCGGATCCCGCAAGGGTGTCCGAGGTGGCTTCGACATGAGAGTTTTAATGTTTTAATATTGTTCGGTAAATCTGAATCAATTAATTACAATGACTGATCCGATAGCAGATTATTTGACAAGACTGCGGAATGCCATCATGGCGGGTCACCGCGTGGTGGAGATTCCCACGTCTAAGATGAAGAGGGAGATCACAAAGATCCTCTTCGACCAAGGCTACATCCTGAACTACAAGTTCGATGACACGAACGCTCCGAAGGGTGTGATCAAGATTGCCTTGAAGTATGATCCGGTGGACAAGGTAAGCGCCATCACCAACCTGCACCGCGTTTCGCGTCCGGGTTTGCGCCAGTACACCGGTTACAAGGACATGCCCCGCGTTCTGAACGGCCTGGGCATCGCGATTCTGAGCACCTCCCAGGGTGTGATGACCAACAAGGAAGCAGCCGAGCGCAAGATCGGCGGCGAAGTATTGTGTTACGTATATTAACGGAAGGAGGTAATTATGTCAAGAATAGGAAAGGCACCGATTGCAATACCTGCCGGCGTAACGGTAACGGTCAAGGGAAATGACGTAACGGTCAAGGGCCCGAAGGGAGAACTGAGCCAGACGGTAAATCCGGACATCGCCGTAGAGGTGAAGGACGGACATGTATATGTGACTCGTCCGAGCGACGACAAGGAGCACCGCTCGCTTCACGGTCTGTACCGCGCGCTGATCCACAACATGGTTGTAGGCGTGTCGGAGGGCTACAAGAAGGAGATGGAGCTGGTGGGCGTAGGTTATCGCGCCACGGCCACGGGCCAGGTTCTGGAGCTCGCGCTGGGATTCAGCCACGCTATCTATATCAAGCTTCCCAAGGAGATCAAGGTAGAAGCCAAGACAGAGCGTAACAAGAACCCGCTGATAATACTGGAGAGCAGCGACAAGCAGCTTCTGGGCCAGGTATGTGCCAAGATCCGCTCGCTGCGCAAGCCGGAACCCTACAAGGGCAAAGGTATCAAGTTTGTGGGCGAGATTATCCGTCGCAAGTCCGGCAAGTCGGCTAACGCTAAATAATTGAAGCATTATGGTATCCAAGATAGCAAGAAGAAATAAGATCAAGACCCGCATACGCGGCAAGGTGTCCGGCACGGCCGAGCGTCCGCGCATGACGGTGTTCCGCTCGAACAAGAGCATATACGTGCAGCTTGTAGACGACCTGAAGGGCGCCACTCTGGCGTCGGCTTCGTCCAAGGGACTCGAGGGAGGCACAAAGACAGAGATCGCGGCCAAGGTAGGCGAGGCCATCGCAGGCAAAGCCAAGGAGCAGGGTATCGAGACGGTAGTGTTCGACCGTAACGGCTACCTGTACCATGGACGTGTAAAATCATTGGCAGACGCAGCCCGCAAGGGAGGCCTTAAATTTTAACAGGAATCATGGCAAAGAAGAACAATCAGGTAAAGACGACTAATGATTTGGAATTGCAGGATCGCCTGGTGGCCATCAACCGCGTTACCAAGGTAACCAAGGGTGGACGGGCGTTCAGTTTCGCGGCTATCGTCGTGGTCGGCAACGGCGACGGCATCATCGGCTGGGGACTGGGCAAGGCCAACGAAGTTACGGCAGCCATCGCCAAGGGCGTTGAGGCAGCCAAGAAGAATCTTATCAAGGTGCCTGTGTACAAGGGCACGATTCCCCACGAGGTGAACGCCAAGTTCGGCGGCTCGCGCATCTTCCTGAAGCCCGCATCGGAAGGTACCGGAGTTAAGGCCGGTGGCGCTATGCGTGCCGTTCTGGAGAGCGTAGGCGTGACCGACGTGCTGGCCAAGTCTAAAGGCAGCTCCAACCCCCACAACCTGGTGAAGGCTACCATCGAGGCTCTCGGCGAACTCCGCAGCCCGGCTCAGATAGCCAAGCAGCGCAGCATACCCGTGGAGAAAGTGTTTAACGGCAAATAATTTGCAAGGAAATGGCACAGATTAAAATCACACAGATAAAGAGCCGCATCAACTGCCCCAAGGTGCAGAAGGAAACACTGGACGCACTCGGACTGCACAAGATGCACCACACCGTGGTGAAGGAAGACACTCCCTCGATCCGCGGCATGATCAAGACAGTACACCACCTGGTGGAAGTAACGAACATCTAAGAAGACGAAGGAAATGGAATTGCATAATTTACAGCCGGCTGTAGGCAGCAATAAGAAGAACAAGCGCGTAGGACGTGGCACGGGATCGGGCTACGGCGGTACATCGACACGCGGACACAAGGGCGCAAAGTCGCGTTCCGGCTACAAGCGTAAGATCGGCTTCGAGGGCGGTCAGATGCCTCTGCAGCGTCGTGTGCCGAAGTTCGGCTTCAAGAACATCAACCGTGTGGAGTACAAGGCCATCAACCTTGATGCCCTCGAGACACTGGCGGAGGCCGCCGGTCTGGAGCGCATCGACGTTCAGGCACTGCGCGACGCCGGCTTGGTGAACAAGAACGCCAAGGTGAAGGTGCTGGGCAACGGCTCCCTCACACACAAGCTCGAGGTGGAGGCCGACGCCTTCTCGAAGAAGGCCGAGGAAGCCATCACGGCTGCCGGTGGCACAGTAGTGAAAAAATAACCGACTCTCACAATGGGATTTACTAAAACAATCAAGAACATCTGGAGCATCGAGGATCTGCGCAAGCGCATCGGCATCACGCTGCTGCTTGTCATCATCTATCGGTTCGGATGTTATGTAGTGCTGCCGGGCATCAATCCGGACGAGCTCGTGGCCCTGAAGAATTTCACGGCCGACGGTCTGATGCAGCTGCTCGACATGTTCTCGGGCGGTGCGTTCTCACAGGCCTCCATCTTTGCGTTGGGTATCATGCCGTACATCACGGCATCGATCGTAATCCAGCTGCTGGGCATGGTTCTGCCAGCCTTCCAGAAGATGCAGCGCGAGGGCGAGAGCGGCCGGATGAAGCTGAACCAGTACACACGCTATCTGACAGTGCTGATTCTGGCTCTGCAGGGTCCCGCTTACCTGATGAACCTGAAATACCAGGTGCAGGCTGCCGGCGGTCATGTCGAGCTGGGCATGATGTCCATCATCTTCATGACGATCGTGATGGCCGCAGGCTCCATGTTCATCATGTGGCTGGGCGAGCGCATCGACCAGAAGGGCGTGGGCAACGGTATCTCGTTCATAATCCTCATCGGTATCATAGCGCGCCTCCCGGAGTCCTTCATGCAGGAGTTCACAGGACGCCTGATGAACTCGGCCGGCGGCGGTCTGGTGCTGTTCCTGGTGGAGATCGTGATCCTGCTTGCCGTCATAGCCGGTGCGGTTCTGCTGGTGCAGGGCACACGCAAGGTTCCCGTACAGTATGCCAAGAAAGTGGTGGGCAACAAGCAATATGGCGGCGCGCGCAACTACATTCCCCTCAAGGTGAATGCAGCCGGCGTGATGCCTATCATCTTCGCTCAGGCCATCATGTTCATCCCCGTCACGCTGATCGGCTTCCGTCAGGAGCAGACCGGTTTCTTCGGCGCGATGACCGACATGTACGGATTCTGGTATAACTTTGTATATTTCCTGATGATCGTGGCGTTCACGTATTTCTATACGGCGATCACGGTGCGTCCGGCGCAGATGGCCGAGGAGATGAAGCGCAACAACGGATTCATCCCCGGCGTGAAGCCCGGCAAGCCTACCGTCGATTATCTTGATTCGATCATGTCGCGTATCACGCTTCCGGGCTCCATCTTCCTGGGCATCGTGGCCATACTTCCGGCCATCGCCCATGTATGCGGCCTGAACCGCAGCTTCGCATCCTTCTTCGGCGGCACGTCGCTGCTGATTATGGTGGGTGTGATCCTGGATACGCTGCGCATCATCGAGGGTCACCTGCTGATGCACCGTTACGACGGTCTGATGAAGGACGGCCGCATCAAGGGACGTACCACAGGCAACGGAGCTTTCTGATACAGGAGAGAATAAGATGATATACGTCAAGACGGCGGAAGAGATAGAGAAGATGCGGCTGGCCTCGGAATTGGTGAGCCGCACTCTCGGCGAGGTGGCCAAGTGGGTGAAGCCCGGTGAGACCACCCATCGTCTGGACTCCATAGCACGCGAGTTTATCCTCGACAACGGGGGTAAGCCCGCTTGCCTGGGGTACCAGGGATTCCCCGGCACCCTGTGTATCGAGGTGAACGAGACGGTGGTTCACGGATTTCCGTCGACCTATACGTTGCGCGAAGGCGACATCGTGGGCACGGACTGCGTGGCAGAACTGAACGGTTTCAACGGCGACAGCTGTTATACCTTTGCCGTGGGCGAGGTAGACGAGCAGAAGCGTCATCTTCTGGATGTGACTCTGCAGTCGCTGTACGTAGGCATAGAGCAGGCCCGTGCGGGCAAGCGCATAGGCGACATCGCCAATGCGGTGCAGACCTGGAGCGAGCGCCGCGGCCTGAGCGTGGTGCGCGAGATGTGCGGCCACGGCATAGGGCGGAGCATGCACGAGGATCCCGAGGTGCCCAACTACGGACGCCGCGGAATCGGCCCGATGCTGAAACCCGGAATGTGCATCTGCATCGAACCCATGATCAACGCCGGAAGCAAGAACATAGTGATAGCGCAGAACGGCTGGGAATGCCGCACGCGCGACCGCAAGCCCTCGGCCCACTTCGAGCACACGCTGCTCATAACCGAGGACGCTCCGGAGATACTCACCACCTTCCGCTACATAGAGGAGGCCTTAGGCATCCCCGTATCGGGCGACCGCCTGCAGGCGTAAACATTTTAAGAATCGGAAAGCAAACAGACTAATATGGCAAAGCAAGCAGCTATAGAGCAAGACGGTGTAATTCTCGAGGCCCTGAGCAACGCGATGTTCCGCGTGGAACTGACCAACGGCCATCAGATCATGGCACACATATCGGGAAAGATGAGAATGCACTACATAAAAATCCTGCCCGGCGACAAGGTCAAGGTCGAGATGTCGCCCTACGACCTGTCGAAAGGCAGAATATCATTCAGATACAAATAATACCCAATATGAAAGTTAGAGCATCTGTAAAAAAGCGCACTCCCGACAGCAAAATCGTACGCCGCAAGGGGAGACTGTACGTGATTAACAAGAAGAATCCAAAATTAAAACAGCGTCAGGGCTAACCTCGTTTCCAGGAATGGAGAAAAATGGTTAACTTTGCACAAAAATAGATTAAAAGCTATATATGGCAGTAAGAATTGTCGGCGTAGATTTGCCGCAGAACAAACGAGGAGAGATAGCGTTGACGTATATCTTCGGCATCGGCCGGAGCTCGGCGGGCAAGATACTGGATGCCGCCGGAGTCGACAAGGACATCAAGGTTCAGGACTGGACCGACGCGCAGGCAGCCGCCGTGCGTGAGGAGATCCAGAAGAACTACAAGGTAGAGGGCGACCTTCGCACGGAGGTGCAGCTTAACATCAAGCGATTGATGGATATCGGCTGCTACCGCGGCATCCGTCACCGTATCGGACTTCCGGTGCGCGGACAGAGCACGAAGAACAATGCCCGTACGCGCAAGGGCCGCAAGAAGACAGTGGCCAACAAGAAGAAAGCTACAAAATAATAGAATAAGAAATGGCAAAAAAGACAGTCGCAGCAAAGAAGAGGAATGTCAAGGTTGGCGCCAATGGCCAGCTTCATGTGCATAGCTCCTTCAACAACATCATCGTGTGTCTTGCCAACAGCGAGGGCCAGGTAATCAGCTGGAGCTCGGCCGGCAAGATGGGCTTTAGAGGCTCAAAGAAGAACACTCCGTATGCAGCCCAGATGGCAGCACAGGATTGTGCGAAAGTAGCGTACGATCTGGGACTTCGCAAAGTAAAGGCATACGTCAAGGGACCGGGCAACGGTCGCGAGGCTGCCATTCGCTTTGTGCACGGAGCCGGAATCGAGGTGACCGAGATTGTTGACGTTACTCCGCTTCCGCACAATGGATGTCGTCCTCCCAAGCGTCGTCGCGTATAATACCGGCGCCGTCGCGTATAACAAAGGAAGACAAACAAAATAGCATACAAGACTTCCGTCCCGCTGAGCGCCCTGAATGCGAATAGACCCTCCCATAACTACCTCTCGAGGGTCGCGGCTGCGCTAAGGGGAAAGCCTCAAGGACACAACACAGAAGACAAAAATGGCAAGATACACAGGACCAAAGACAAAAATCGCCCGCAAGTTCGGCGAGCCGATCTACGGTGAGGACAAGGTTCTCGCCAAGAAGAATTATCCGCCGGGACAACACGGCGCCAACCGTCGTCGCAAGACGTCGGAGTACGGCCAGCAGCTGCGTGAGAAGCAGAAGGCCAAATATACATACGGTGTACTGGAGCGTCAGTTCCGCAACCTGTTCGAGCATGCCGCACGTACCAAGGGTATTACCGGCGAGGTGCTCCTGCAGCTGCTGGAGAGCCGTCTGGACAACGTAGTGTACCGTCTGGGACTGGCAGCGTCGCGTCCCGCAGCGCGCCAGCTCGTGCTGCACAAGCACATCTGCGTCAACGGCAAGCCCGTCAACATCCCCTCCTACCGCGTAGTGCCCGGTGACGTAGTTACCGTACGCGAGAAGTCCAAGAACCTCGAGGTGATCACCGACTGCGTGGCCGGTTTCAACCACTCGAAGTATCCCTGGATCGAATGGGACGAGCAGATCAAGGGCGGCAAGTTCCTGCACCTGCCGGAGCGCGCCGACATCCCCGAGACGATCAAGGAACAGCTCATCGTTGAGTTATATTCTAAATAATAAAGAAAGAGATACCCATGCCAATATTAGCATTTCAGAAGCCCGACAAGGTGATCATGCTGGAGGCAGACAACAAATTCGGCAAGTTCGAGTTCCGCCCGCTGGAGCCTGGCTACGGCCAGACCATAGGCAACGCTCTGCGTCGAATCCTGCTGTCGTCGCTGGGTGGTTTCGCCATCAATACGATCCGTATCGACGGCGTAGCCCACGAGCTTGACACTATCCCCGGCGTGAAGGAGGATGTGACCAACATCATCCTGAATCTGAAGCAGATCCGCTTCAAACGCATCACGGAGGACGCCGAATTCGAGAAGGCGTCGGTAGCCGTAGGGGGCAAGGAAGAGTTCACTGCCGGCGATCTTGGCTCAGTGCTGTCCGGTTTCCAGGTACTGAACCCGGAACTGGTGATATGCCACCTGGACGAGAGCGCCAGCTTTAACCTCGAGTATACGATCAATCAGGGACGTGGCTGGGTGCCCGCAGACGAAAACCGCGAGTTGCTCGGCGACGATGACCTGAACGTCATCGCGATCGACTCGATCTATACGCCCATCAAGAACGTGAAGTACGTGGTGGAGAACTACCGCGTGGAGCAGAAGACGGACTATGAGAAACTGATTCTGGAGGTGACCACCGACGGAAGCATCAATCCGAAGGACGCCCTCAAGGAGGCAGCCAAGATTCTGATCCAGCACTTCCTGATGTTCAGCGACGAGAAGATCACGCTTGAGACACCCAAGCAGGAGTCGCCCGAGGAGTTTGACGAGGAAATACTGCACATGCGCCAGCTGCTTAAGAGCAAGCTCGTGGACATGGACCTCTCCGTCCGTGCCCTGAACTGCCTCAAGAGCGCTGAGGTCGAGACTCTCGGCCAGCTCGTACAGTACGAGAAGGGAGAACTGCTGAAGTTCCGCAACTTCGGCCGCAAGTCACTCTCCGAGATCGACGACCTTCTCGAGAAGAACAACCTGTCGTTCGGGATGGATATTTCGAAGTACAAATTAGATAAAGACTAATCAACGATGAGACATAATAAGAAATTCAATCACCTGAGCCGCAAGAAGGCACACCGCGACGCGCTGCTGTCGAACCTTGCAATCGCACTGTTTGCCAAGAAGCGGATTTTCACCACGGTAGCCAAGGCCAAGGCGTTGCGAGTATTTGCCGAGCCGTTGGTAACACGAGCCAAGCACGACGACACCAACAACCGTCGTCTGGTGTTCAGCTATCTCCAGAACCGCGACGCTGTCAAGGAACTGTTCGGCGTGATCGCCGACAAGGTTGCCGACCGTCCGGGCGGATACCTCCGCATCCTCAAGACCGGTCACCGTCTGGGCGACAACGCCGAGATGTGCATGATCGAGTTCGTGGACTTCAATGAGAACGCCGGCACCAAGGCCGAGGCCAAGAAGGCCAAGACCACACGCCGCTCGCGCTCGAAGAAGGCAGCCGCTCCCGAGGCTACTGCCGAGGAGGCTCCCAAGGCTGAAGCTCCCGCAGAGGAACCCAAAGCTGAGTAAATCCCAATAATTCAGATAGAACAGGACGTGGCCCGCGGGTCGCGTCCTGTTTGTATAGTGGGAGGGGTGGGAGGAATGGGAGTAGTG
>DESI01000043.1:15351-19391 GCA_002361235.1 Porphyromonadaceae bacterium UBA3318
GAGTAGTGGGAGAAATGGGAGGGGTGGGAGGAATAGGAGGAATGGGAGTAGTGGGAGTAGTGGGAGTAGTGGGAAAGAGGGAATCAGAGCCAGTTGAATTTGCGGAGGATGGCTAAGAGCAGCAGCGACACGCACAGCGAGCCGCCTACGATGCTCCAAAACACCCAGGGATGGTTGCCGTAGGTTATCTCGACGTTCATGCCGTAGAACGAGGCTATCAGCGTGGGAAGCATCAGCACGAACGACAAGCCCGTCATGCGCTTCATTATGTCGTTGACGTTGTTGCTGATTATGGATGCGAACGATGACAGCTTCGATTCCAGGATGTCGTTGTATATCTTGACAGTGGAATCTGTCTGCTGCAGTTCAATCTCAACGTCCTCCAGCAGATCGCGGTTCAGTTCATTGCCGTAAATGCTGCGGATGCGGCCTGTCATGGAGATGTTTCCCTGCACGGAAGTGTTGAAATACACCAATGTGGACTGCAGTCCCTGCATTTCAAGCAGATCCTTGTTACGGATGCTGCGCTCCATGTGCCGTTCGGCTTCTGTGACGCGATGGTTCAGGTCCTTGAGGTACTGCAGATACCAATAGGCCGACGAGTACATGATACGCAGCGTGAAATTGGCCACATCGTCGATATGTATGCCGCGACGACGGGTATGGTCCACGAAATCGGCGATCAGTTCCGATTTGTGATAGCACACGGTAACCAGTATTTCATTGTTGGAAATGATGCCTATGGGCACGGTGATGTAAGGCGCGCTCTGACCGGCTGAGTTCCTGACGGGGATGCGCAGGATGGTGAGGCGCCAGTTGCCGTCGTGTTCCACGCGGCTGCGCTCGTCCGGGTCGGCCAGGCTGTCCAGGAAGTCGGGCGGAACATCCAGATCGTCAAGCAGGAACCTGACATCGTCCTGTTGCGGACATTCCACCGACACCCAGCAGAAGGGACGCCAGGCGTCACATTCCACAAATCCGTTGTCGCTGCAATAAAACCTTTTCATATCCTTATATCATAGTTGAAATGTTACGGCGGAGTGCAAGCCGCGGGCTTGCACCACAGTACGATCCTGTTGTATTTATAACAGCGGAGGCAACGGGATGTTTCTGTTGTGTGTCATATTTGTTAAGGTTAGTGAAAGAGAGTCCGATTGATTTGTGTTAGTCGCATGCGTTTATTATCTTTGCAGTTGATAGAAACTACGGTGATCACGCCGTGATGTATATACATGAACCGAATTTGGAAAAACTCACACGATATCAATCATAATATAATCTACAAAATAGCTACATGAAACTGATCAGGACAATGATGTTGGCCTCGATGCTGACAGGTGCGGGAATGCTGCTGGCGCGTCCGGCCATACCGCGAGATCCGGAAATCGAAAAGAAGGTAGAGGCCACCTTGAAGAAGATGAACCTCGACCAGAAAGTGGGCCAGATGCTCGAGCTGAACCTCGACGTGTTCGGCCATACGGACTGGAGCACAGGCACGCCGAAATGGACCCTCGACGAGGCTCGCCTCGACACGGTGATACAGAAATGGCAGCCAGGATCGTTCCTTAACGCTCCCGGCACATACGCCGGCTCGCTCGAGCAGTGGCAGTACTGGATTCCGACCATCCAGAAGCTGTCGATGAAATACATCGGCATCCCCACCATCTATGGTCTTGACAACAATCACGGCGCGACCTACGTGCAGGGTGGCATCATGTTCCCGCAGCCCATCAACCTCGCCGCGTCGTTCAACACCGAACTGGCCCGCGAGATGGCCGGCATCACTGCCTACGAGAGCCGCGCCGCCGACTGTCCCTGGGTCTACAACCCCGTCACCGACCTGGGCCGCGATCCCCGCTGGCCCCGTATCTGGGAAAGTTTCGGCGAGGACCCGCTGGTGAATGCCCGCATGGCCGTGGCCCAGGTGGAAGGCTACCAGGGCCCGAACCCCAACAAGGTAGGCAAATACAACGTGGCCGCATGTACCAAGCACTATATGTGTTACGGCGCTCCCTGGTCCGGCAAGGACCGTACGCCCGCTTATCTGTCCGAGCAGCAGATCCGCGAGAAATATTTCGAGCCGTTCCGCGCTCAGATTATGGCCGGCTCCCTCTCCATCATGGTGAACTCGTCCAGCATCAACGGCGAGCCCGTCCATGCCAGCTACAAGTACCTGACCCAGTGGCTTAAGAAGGACCTGGACTGGGACGGCATGATCGTGACCGACTGGGCCGACATCAACAACCTGTTCCAGCGCGAGCGCGTGGCCAAGGACAAGAAGGATGCCATCCGTCTGGCCATCAACGCCGGCATCGACATGACCATGGACCCCTATAACGTCGATTTCTGCTTCCTGCTGAAAGAACTGGTTAACGAGGGCAAGGTCAGCATGGAGCGCATAGACGACGCCGTGCGCCGCATCCTGCGCCTGAAATACCGTCTGAACCTGTTCAAGGAACCCAACACCGGCGGCAAGGACTATAAGGAATTCGGCAGTGCCGAGAACGCCGAGAAGGCTCTCCGTTCCGCCGAGCAGACCGAGATACTGCTGAAGAACGTAAACAACCTGCTGCCGCTGGCCAAGGGGAAGAAGATACTTGTCACCGGCCCGAACGCCAACACGATGCGCGCTCTGAACGGCGGCTGGACCTACACATGGCAGGGCAACAACGCCGATGCGCTATACGAGCCTTACAACACCATCTACGAGGCACTGAGCAACAAGTACGGCAAGGAGAACGTCACCCTGAAGGAGGGCGTGACCTACAACAAGAGGGGACAATACTGGGAGGAGAACGAGCCGGATTACGCTTCGGCCGTCGCAGCCGCTGCCGATGCCGACGTCATCGTGGCCTGCATCGGTGAGAACAGCTACACCGAGACTCCGGGTAACCTCGACGACCTCTGGCTGTCGGCCAACCAGCGTCAACTCGTCAAGGAGCTGGCCAAGACCGGCAAACCGATCATCCTGATTCTTAACGAGGGCCGTCCGCGCCTCATCACCGACATCGAGCCTCTTGCCGGTGCCATCGTCAACGTGCTGCTTCCCGGCAACTACGGTGGCGACGCATTGGCGAACCTGATGGCCGGCGACGCCAACTTCTCGGCAAAGATGCCTTACACCTATCCGCGCGAGATCAACGCCCTGAGCAACTACGACTATAAGGTAAGCGAGGAAGTGGGCACCATGGAGGGCGCCTACAACTATGACGCCAAGGTGTCCCTGCTCTGGCCCTTCGGCTACGGACTGAGCTATACCACCTACGGCTACTCCAACCTGCGCGTGGACCGCGACCGGTTTACCGCCGACGACACCATCACGGTCAGCGTCGACGTGACCAACACGGGCAACGTGGCCGGCATGGAGCCGGTGCTGCTGTACAGCTCCGACCTGGTGGCATCGTTAGTGCCCGACAACAAGCGCCTGCGCGACTTCACCAAGATTTCGCTCAATCCCGGTGAGACCAAGACCGTGACGTTCAAGCTCCCCGGCAACTCGATGGCGTTTGTAGGCAATGACGGCAAGTGGGTGCTGGAGGAAGGCGCCTTCGAGCTGAAGGTGGCCAACCTGTCCGTGCCCGTCACCTGCACCGCCACCAAGGTTTGGGACACCCCGAACATGTAAGCGCGTCGCGCTTACATGCGAGTTGAGAAAGTTGACAAAGTTTAGAAAGTTAAGATAATACCTCAAAGACTGAAGGGACGTCGTTCGCGGCGTCCCTTTATTCATGTCGGCGTAGTGGCGGGGCCGGCACTACGTACCGTGCAGGTATTTTAGACAGGAGAACAGGAGAAACAGTAGCGTCGCGGGCACTCCGTACCGCGCATTGCCTCGGAGAGGCTGTTTCTCAATAACCCCACGATGGGCGGGGACAGCATCTGCTGGCACCGTCCTTCGTGGGGGTAAGGCATGGTGGAGCACAACTTGGTCGGAGACCATGTCTCTGTACTGTCCGGCATAACTGGAACTAAGGCGAGCGGCATGGTCTCCGACCAAGCTGTCATAGCCTCGACCCCACCCCACGAAGGCTGTCGGGACG
>DESI01000043.1:19688-25807 GCA_002361235.1 Porphyromonadaceae bacterium UBA3318
TGAGAAACAGCCTCTCCGAGGCACGTTCCAACACAAAAGCACTGCTGTTCTACTGTGCTCCTGTCAAAAAATGTATGTATGCCGACGGGGCTGTCTCAGCGACAGCCCCGTAAAACACAAATTCAAAACATTATATGTAACACACACATCTATAATCATGCAACAGTGCCGGGCCGGAACCCCGGCGCTGTTTTTTTCTCTATCACTGTTTGATGCGCTGCTCAGAGAGCCAGTGCCACTATTGCACGGCTCGGAGAGCCAGCGCCTCTATTGCGCGGATTGGTTCCCTTATTTCAGGAACTTGACGTGGTCGCGCTTCTCCAGTACGAGGCGGATCTGCTCAAGAGCCTCCTTGGCTTCGGGTACCGAAGCCTGTATGGACTCCATGCCGGTGCGGGCCTGCTCGTACCGGCCCTCGATGGCGTCGAGCACGGCGCGGGCGTAGGTGGCCGAGGGATTGTCGCTGACGCGCGACAGCAGCTCGCGGGCATACTTGATGTTGCCTTCGTTCATGGCCGAGTTGGCGGCGTTCAGGTTCGCTATGTCATTGTCGGGATAATACCTTACGGCCGTCTCCCACACGTTGTCGTATTCCTTCGAGCCGACGGGATAGGAATTGGCGGCTAAGAAGAACTCGTTCAGGCTCAGGTTCTGCGGATGCTCCTTCAGTACGCGGCGAATCTCGTTGATGTCGGTGTAGGTGCGCAGCTCGTAGTCGATGGCGTAGTTGGTGTGACGCAGCGAGGGGTACACGTGCTTCAGCAGGAATGCGTACGACGACGGGAAGCGGCGGCGCAGCTCGTCGTTGCGCTTCTCGATCGCCACGTTGCCATGGTCGATGAATTCCAGAATCTGCGCGCGGTCGGGCAGGATGCTCACGGCCACCGAGTCGCGCAGGCCTTCCCAGTCCTCGGGCACCGAGTTGGTGTGGAACACCGACGCCGGGAACGTGTACTGGCCGCGCACATACTCCTTCACGGCCTCCGTACGCCCCTTGGCCAGACGCACGTTGTTGCTGTACGGACCTTCGGGCGACGCGAAACCGGTCAGGGTGATGGACTTGACCGTGGCGTCGGCCATCATGCGCACCGTGTCGATGCTGTTGGTTATCTTGCGCAGCTCCACCGGGTTGACCATATAGTCGGGATATATCTCCGTGCGGTTCACGGGGAAGTTCACGTACGCCTTGCCCTCGATGCGGCGCATCTTGCGCTCCTCGGCCTGCGGCACGTCGTAATGGAATCGGGGCGTGAACGTGGCGGGACGCCAGTCCAGGTCGGCCATAGGCACATCCTCGGCCGGACCGTTGGGTACGCCGCAGCACCCCGACGAACGGCCCTGCAGCTCCAGGCGGCTATGGTCCATCCACTTCTGCCACTCCGCTTCGGCCTGATAGCCGTAGGCGTCGCCGTGACCCGAGCGGAGTATCCTGCCGCCGAAGTCCTCGGCGCGCTCCGTGTCGTAGAATGCGTTGCGACCGGCCACGATGAAGCCGGGCAACGCGATGGAATCGTTCGAGTCGAGCGACTTTAGCACCGGAGTCACCTCCATGCGCTGGTTATAGCTCAGCCGGTAGTCCCGGGGATGTACGTTCATGCCCACTTTCAGCAGACCGTGTTCCTTGGCCACGCTCATGTCCGTGACATGATACAGGGCGTTGTCCTGAGCCGAGACATTCAATATTGTTGCGACGGCTGCCAATGCCGTCATGATATATCTGCGCATAATTCTGTGTCAGTTTAACGGTCTTAAAATATATACTCCACGGCCACCGACAGCTTGGTGGGGCCGAAATAGTTGTGAGGCTTGTTGCGGTCAATCTTGGTGCCGCACACCTGGCAGGGATAGCTGTCGAAACGGGTGTAGAGCCATCCGATGCCTAATGCCGCCTCGATGTTCCAGTGCTTGTGCAGCGGCCAGGCATAGCCGTAGACCACGCCCGCGCCCACGGCCCAGCCCTGATAGCGCTTGTCCTTCAGCTCCTTCAGATTCGAGCCAAGCATGTTGAACGGCAGGTTGAGCTTGCCGAAGTTGTAGATGCCGCCCAAGGCGTGGAAGCCGACGAAGTGTCCCGAGAAACGCTGACAGAACCAATAGCGTGCCTCGGGCTGGAAATAGAGGTGTTTCCAGCTGCGGCCGTCCACTTTCCACAGATTCATTTCGGCGGTCATGTCGAGGGTCCACTTGGGAGCGAGGCCCACCTCGACGCCGATGTTGGGACTCAGGGCGATGTCGTTGATCAGGTTCGTCTTGAGCGCCACGTCCTGGGCGTTGGCCGCAGGAATAGCCAGCCACGCCGTCACGGTGGCAACCACTGTTGATAATATCTTATTGAGTCTCATTGTGATGAGTTATTGTGTTAAATTATTAATACTCCCGGATGCAGCGTATAGGGCGCCCCATTGCTCGACGGCCGATGAACTGAGCCCCGACAAAATATCGGTCATTTGTATCATCTTCGTGGTCATCACGGTCGGTATCAAGACCTAACGCCATTCCATATGCGTTTTTACCTGCATAAGGCCGATTGCTCCACGCGTAAGATACGTTCTTGCCAAAGTTTTCACCGGCTCCAATGCCATTCGGTTTCCATCCATCGGTCCACCATCTGTTGCCGGTAGAACTGAAGAACAAGGCTTCATTGTTATTGGCATTACCTTTACCCCAGACTTTGTAATTGAAAGCATCAATTACGTCACCGTTTATCTTGCTATTCTTAAATGTGCTTAACGGCCAGTTGCCGCCTGCCCATGTATTTCCGGTAGTATTGCTCCATGATTTTTGCACCACATGCCATACGCCGGCATTGGGAATCAGATACCCGGCGGGAGAAGGATCATATATCGTCTTTGTATGGCTCCATAAATCCGCATGGTTGTTGTCGTCATCGCGTCGTGTCAGACTGGAAGTAGCATTATTATTCCACAGATTTGATTTGAAGTTGGTTGTGAGCCAATCTTCAAATTCCGATCCGGCTGGTTGTTTGCTGACATAATAGACGTTCGGATTCTGTATTGCATCCCCGATATTGATCCTTGTATCGTAGACTGCTTTTGGTGCTCTCGGTCCAAACACACGCTTACGGGAATGCTCGTGGTTGAAGAATCCGCGTATCGGATCCTTACGGCCCCACTGATAATAAACATTGTTGGCGAATTTATAGTCAATGGTCTCGCCCTCCTGTATGATAGGCAGTTGAGCGGTCTTGCCGGTTTTTGCAGATCCGTCAGGACGATACTGCACGAAATCCATCGTGCCCTTCCGTTTCAGATAAAGGACTTTCTTCGGGTCACACCAGCCTAAGTTGTATGCTGCCATCATGAATGAACGGCCTTTCTGATTGTATGTCACGGCTACGTCTCCGCACTGCCGGAGACCGATAACCATACCATCCTCATTCTTTGCGGCTGACGATTTGTATGTATTGAATGTGCTGTTGCCTGTGTCGAAAGCATGAGGTTTACGGGTGGTTTTATCAATCCAATGCTCCGTGGCCCAAATATGCCAGCTCCAGATAACGGGGCTTTTCCCATCTTCCCGGTTTGAACCGTCAGTCAATGCTATTACGGCATTACCTTGCTGGATGATGTTCGGATCGATATAGAACCGGATCATCTTCTCTCCGTTGATGGTAGTCAGTTCTAAATTGTCGACAAGATTATAGGCATCCTCCCATACCAATTCCGCCCTTGCGTTACTTGGCGCAGTAATGTTCGGTCCTGTTATTGTGTTGTTTCGATAATCGATTAACGTCGGCAATAACTTCAGGTTGACATCTGTTGACTTATTCTGACATATATATGCCGAAGAATTCGTAGCTCCGTTCTTGATGGCATTTCCGTAAACAAGCGGGAACATATACCATCCGCCTCTGTCAACGACATAGCAGTTGGCGGTGTTACGTGCCATGCCTCCGGGCTTGGACAGATCGTAAGGTTTTTCTTTAGTATAGCCGTCATACGGTCTGTACCCCTGCATATCTTCGTCACCTATCCAGTCGGTAGCTACATAATGAGCTAAGAAATTCAGGTCATGCTGCTCGAAGCTTCTGTCGGCATTGCCTTTGCCGCTGAGGGGCGTGGCGAAGTTATCGGTTATCCATGTCGAGGCATCCACCCATTTCTGCTGTGGATTGGCCGAAGGATATGGCGCTTCACCCCCGCCGGTCACATTATAGGATAACGAACCGTCGTGGCTTGCCTTCCAGGGACACGCTTCCACAACAGTCTGGTTGTTGGCGCGGTAACGGTAGCTCTGAACGCTGTAATATGCCGTGTTCTGATAGGTGTCGAATTCCTGGGCACTGGGGCTGTAGACATAGATGTTGTTATATCCGTCGGCCTGGTTGCCGCGGGCCCGGAACACATACACCCAGTTGTCTTTGGAGGTGGAGATGGTGTAGACGTACTCGTGGCCGGGAAGCCATTCCTGCACGTCGTTGGCCTTGATCTTGCCGCGTACGGTGATGGTTTCGGGAAGCTGGTTGCCGTCCTCGTCCTTACCGGGATTCGTGCGTTTCAGCGTTACCTCTATCATGGCGTCGTCGGGAATGCGCTGGGGGATAAGCATGAAGGTCTTTGACGGCATTGTCTCGTTCAGCAGGATGTCCTGCGACTCGTCGCCGGGATCGATACCTCCTGCCGGGCGGCCGTTAATGGCATAGTTGAAGTCCTGGGAATAAGTCGTGGTCTCGCTGTCGTCCTGACCTGACCATACGAAGTTACCCTCGCCGTCGTCGCTGGCGGTGTATTCGCAATCGCCTGAACTGTGTACGCCTGTAATCTTGATGTTGACCACCTCGCCGTCCAGGGCATCACGTGACAGCTGACGGTGAAGTAAGCCTTCTCCTCCTCGTCGGGGGTGTCGGGATTCTCGGGCGACTGGGGCTCGCCGAGCGAACCGCAGGCGGTAACCTGCAGCTTGTAGACGTTGTTGCGGACTACGCCGAACTCGTTTTCGCCCATCTGCGAGTTGTTGCCGTTGGTGTTGTGACGGTTGTAGTAGAAGTAGTACATGGTGTACGTGTTCTTGCCAGCGTCGGGCACGTAAGCCTTGAATCCGTGGCGCTGTGCGCTGGTCATTCCGGCGAGGAGATTTACCTTATAGTCGGTGCCGGTGGCGTCCTTGAGGGCGGGAACTGCATTGAAGGCAGAGGCTACGACAGATTCGGGATACTTGGTCACGTATGCCTTGAGGGCTGCGTAGTCACCGTAAACGATGCCGTTGTAGAGGTAAATCACGTTGCCGTTCCAGAGCTCGGCGTTGGTGGGAGTGAATGTGCCCTTGAACACGACGCCGGTGGTGATGCCGACTTTCTGACCGGCGGTGATGCTCTCGCCGGAAGATGCGGGGATGGTGTTCTCTGTGGCGTAGCGCCAGATGCGGTAGTCGTTCTTGGGATCCTGTGTCCAGCCGTCGTTGTTGTCCTGGGTCTTGCTATTCCAGTCGGCGGGACGGATGGAGGTCCATGTCAGCTTGGTCGAGCCGCCGCCGTCGGGTTGAGCGGTGCCCGGGTCTTCGGTCTCGCCTGTGGCGAATGTGTTGCCGATAAGGTTGGCGAAATAATATTTCTTGTAGTCACCGTTCGAAAGGGACTGTTGCTTGAACCCGTTGGCATTGTAGCTCATGACGTACGACTCGAGATCGCCGCATAGGGTTGTGTTGCCGGTCCAGTCCCATCTGTCGTTGGAGCGGGGGAGGTAGTAGAAGTTCTTGGCGATGTTGAACATTGCGATGTCCGTGAGCTCCACGGTGCCCATTGTGCCATCGCCGGAGGTCTTCTTGATTTCGTACTTGTTGTCGGCGTTCTCGCCGCCCAGAGCGAAGTCGAAACGGGCTGCCAGACGTTTTACATGTACGGTTCCGAGATTTAAGGCCTTTTCGGGAGTATTGTGGTTCTGCACCAGCGAGCTGCGCGAGGGAAGCGTCACTGCATCGGGGATGTGGCAGTTGGTCATCAGGAAGTTATTGGCGTTCCAGATGGAATTTCCGCCGCCGACCACTCCGAAGCTGTTGCCGTTGAAGGAGGTCACGCCGGGAATCCAGTTGCTGACGATGGTCCTGAGACGCGTAGTGGGATTGCAGAATGCGAATACATATTATTACTGTCCGCTAAAACA
>DESI01000076.1 GCA_002361235.1 Porphyromonadaceae bacterium UBA3318
CCTTAATTACGACACAGCCTCATCATGGGGTTAATGAGAAACAGCCTCTCCGAGGCAACAAGTCAGTTGTAATGAAAAATGGCCTGTTGTGAGAGGCTTTCTTATTAAGTCCATGTAAGTTTAAATTACGAAGCCTTGATCAATCGCGGAACTGTTCCTGTTGCTGCGCCCGGGTCTTGGCATCGAGGCGTTCCAGCCAGAAATCGAGAAACCATCCGGCCACGGTCCCGCACCTGTTGTGCTTTTCGACGAACTCGCGCGAGCGCAGCCCCCGTTCGTGTATCCGTTCCGGGTGCAACACGATGTCTTCGAGAGTATTCGTCAAAGGTTCAAGCTCAATCGGGGCGTTGACGATGGGACGGTTCTCGAACTCGCCGATAAAGTCGTAATATTCAGGCTCGGCGCCTGATACGACATTCAGGCCGTATGCCATGGCCATCAAGGCGGTGGTGGCCGGCGTGTAGCTGTATATCTGGTCCAAAACCACGTGCGAGTCCTTCAGCAGCCCGATGAATTCGTCGAACGGGCGGTTCTCGACTATCACGAGTTCGGCCTTGTCCGGATGACGGCGCACCACCTCCTGCGCAGCCGTTTCCAGCAGGTCGCTCCCCTTCATCAGCTTGCGGTTACGGTCGCGCCCCAGGAAGAATTTCACCTTGGAGATGTTGTCGGGGAGCTCGACAGGTTCGAACAGTTCCAGGTCAATCGGGATGCCGCCGTAAGCCGAGCGTTCGGGGCCCAGACGGCGTTCCATCCCAAGCTGATACTCATACAGCACCGAGACGGCACCGTCGATGATGTCGAAGAAATTCTCCTCATAGCTTCTGAGCGGTTCGGCATGCCATTCGTCCCATTTCGCGGGGTTGTCGAGGTACATGCGCGACGGCTTGCCGTCGACAAACCATTCGCTGTACCGCAGCGGCGAGTCGGGAGCGGCCAGCATGTCCAGAAATGCGGAGTCGGTGCTCATGGCCGTGTAGAAAAGGCTTCGGTTGCGTTTCTGCAATAACGCGAGCAACGGCCTGAGCCGTTCGGGCCGCAGGGTGGTGAACACGGGATCGTGTACGGCCACTATGTCATAGCCGCTGAGGGAGGTGCGGAGCAGACCATGCATTCGCAACGTATGCAGCAGACCATTGACTTTGCCTGGTTTCCTGGCGATGTCGATGTCCCGCCGGCAATCCATCCACCGCGAACCGTCGGAAGCGATGGTGACGTCGCAGCCAAGCCTGCGCAGCCCGGTGCCCAGCGTGCGGTGGCAGTTGCTGTAATCGCCGAGCAACAGAATCTTAGGCGGGCGTCCGTTGATAGAATAATCCATAACAACTGATAAATTTAACGCCATAGCCGGTAAGCTCCCCGTCCTCCGGCAGCGGTGTAGGCATATAATACACGGAGCCAAAGTTTTGCCAATGCCGGGCATGATGCCTTGTCAATGGCCTGCTTGAACAGCCGGCGGCTGGCGGGGCGGTTCCCTTCGCGGATGTAGAGCGCCGCCAGGTTGACGCGACGGTAATCGAGCATGGCACGTATGTCGGGACGATTGGGCACATACGATTCCATCATGTCGATGATTCGTTCCCATTGGCCTTCCTTGGCGCTGAACGATGTGCCGGTGATGGATTCAGCCTGCGAATAGACGGTTGTTCCGCTTCTGTCAAGGGCAACATATCGTGGGGAGGCGAGTAACAGTCTGAGCCCCAGTTCCCAGTCATCCCACACTCTTATATCGGAATTCCATCCGCCGACTGATTTTATGAAATCTGTACGTACCATATATGCTTCTGTGAAAAGCATTCCGTTATAAAGGTGACATCTTAGTATGTCGTCAGGTCGGTAAGGATTATAGGAATGCCGGCCGGACAGTGAGATCTGTTCGCGCATCCAGCACACCAGGTCGGCATCGGCCGAATGCCGCAAGGCATCGGAGAGAATGCCGGGCGCCATCACGTCGTCGGAATCGAAAAACTGCACCCATTCGGTCTCCACATGCTCCAGGCCGGTCTGTCGCGCACGGGCTGCACCGGGCCGCGGTTCGGACAATATGCGTATGTCAAGATTGGAGTCTCCGGCACGGCTGTCGGCCCACTGCCTGACGGTTTCGAGGCTGTGGTCGGTGGAATTGTTGTCGACGACAATCAGGGACAATGGCCTTATATCCTGTGCCGCTATCGAATCGAGTGTGCGCGTCACAAGATGCTCGCGGTTGTACACCGGAACGACGACTGTTATTGATGCTTTCTTGGCCATTTGTATTACTTTAGTTATCTTTGTAACGGAAATTACATAAAGATGTATATAATGAAGTTGTTTAAACTAATTTACGTTTAATAAAAGAACTAAAGAATTGTAAACTTTATGGCAATCTTTATTAATCTTTCGGGCATCTTTGTCCGCTTTCGTCGGGACCAACCGCAAGGGTGCTCCCTCCTCAATCGAACAAACCTGCTCCGAACCTTTAGCTCGGCGACCGAATGGGAGCCAAATCTTAATAAATCTTACCATAAAAATTAGTTTAAACAACTTCAATAAGCGTGTCGATTTGTAATTGTGGCGGGGGAGTGTTAAATTTGTAGTCTAATTTGCAGGCTGAAAAACGAGCGAGATGAAGATACTGAATTCTCAGAGCATACATGATGTGGACATAGCGACGTGCGAGGCGCAGAAAATCAGTTCGATCGACTTGATGGAGCGTGCCGCGATGCAGGTGAGCGTGGAGCTGGTGTCGATGTTCCTGCCGAGCCAGCGGTTCGTGATATTCGCGGGCCCGGGCAACAACGGCGGCGACGCGCTGGCGGTGGCCCGGCTGCTGATGGAGCAGGGCTACAGGCGCGTGGAGGTGTTTCTGTTCAACGTGACCGGCAAACTGAGCCACGACTGCGACGAGGAACGCAAGCGCCTGATTATGGTGGACGGCGTGGATTATACCGAAGTGACCCGCGAGTTCACGCCCCCTTATCTCAGCAGCGAGGATGTGGTGGTGGACGGACTGTTCGGTTCCGGACTGAAACAGCCGTTGCAGGGAGGATTCGTGTCGCTGGCCCGATATGTCAACGAATCGCACGCGTTCGTGGTGTCGATCGACCTCCCCTCCGGCCTGTTCGGAGAGTGGAACGCCAACATCAGCCGCCGCGACGTGATGCACGCCGACATGACGCTTGCGTTCCAGCTGCCCCGGCTCTCGTTCTTCTTCCGCGAGAACGCCCCGATACTGGGCAAGTGGAAGCTGCTGGACATAGACCTGGACATGAAGGCCGTGCGGGCGCAGCAGACGGAATACCGTGTGATAGACGCTCAGAACGTCAAGCCGCTGTTCAAGCCGCGCGACCCGTTCAGCGGCAAACGCGATTACGGATCGGCGTTGCTGTTCGGCGGCAGCTACGGCATGATGGGCGCCGCCGTGATGTGCGCCAAGGCCGTGCTCAAGAGCGGCGGCGGACTGGTGACGGTGCATTCGGCCCACTGCGGAATGCCGATAGTGCAGACAGCCTTCCCCGAGGCGATGTTCGAGCCTGACCGCAACGAACACTACATCACCGACATGAAGATACACCACAACCACCAGGCTGTGGCAGTCGGGCCCGGACTCGGTACGCACGACGCCACCATCGAGGCGCTGCAGGACCTGTTGCAGCACGCCACGATGCCGATGGTGCTCGATGCCGACGCCCTGAACTGTATCTCCATACGTCCCGCCCTCCTTACATACGTCCCGGCCAAGACGATACTGACCCCTCATGTGGGCGAATTCGACCGCATGTTCGGCGAGCATCACGACGACGAGGCGCGGCTGCGCACGGCCATCGAGATGTCGCGCCAGTACAATATAATAATCGTGTTGAAAGGACACTACACGGCCGTGGTAAGCCCCACGGGACGCGTTAACTTCAACATGACGGGCAATGCCGGAATGGCCACGGCAGGCGCGGGCGACGTGCTGACAGGCATCATCACCTCGTTCCTGAGCCAGGGCTACGAGCCGATCTATGCCGCGATGTTAGGCGTGTACGTGCATGGACGCGCCGGAGATATGGCCGAGGCGGAGTTCGGACAGTACGGAATGACCGCATCCGACATAATCGGCAAGGTCGGACCCGCCATCCGCGAGATACTTGAATCGTAAACAGTTAAACGAGATAACGTTAAACGAGATAACTATGAAAAAGATAGCAGCCATACTGCTGACGGCGCTGACGGTGACGGCAGCCACGGCGCAGCAGACCAAGATACTGACAGCCGACAAGCACAACGAGTACGGGCTGGTGTACACATTGCCCAACACCGCGCTGCGCATCACCCTGACGGCCACGCGCACCGTGAAGCAGGCCGGACCCTACTGGCAGTACGCCAAGAAATATATCGGCACCGACAATGTGGTGCGCAACGACGCCGAGCAGTGGCAGCTGACCGGCGTCAAAGTGGAGCAGTATGGTGTGTCGGACACCGAAACGCAGTATCTGATGCAGCTCAAGCCCGGCGCCTTGACCTACATCAGCGTGGGCGACGACAACATGCTGCTGGCCATCAACAAGGAGGTGGCCGGCCCGAAACTCGCTCCGGCGGAGGAAGATGACCGTTTTGGCGAGAACCACGACATGCGCGAGTACTTGGGATACGTGGACGAGGACTTCATCTCGTCGCAGTCCACGGCCAAGCAGGCGCAGATGCTGGCCTCGAACCTGATGGAGGTACGTGAGGCGAAAGTGGCGCTGAGCCGCGGCACCGCCGAGACCATGCCTACCGACGGCCGTCAGCTGGAGCTGATGTTGGGCTCGCTGGCCAAGCAGGAGAAGGCGTTCACGGCCGCATTCGCTGGTCTGGTGCGTACCGACACCGTGACACGTGTATTTACATATATTCCCGGCGAGGCGGACAAGGCCACGCTGTGCCGTTTCAGCGACTTTGCCGGATTCGTGGAACCGGACGACTATGCCGGCGACCCGTTGACCATAGCCGTGACCGACAAGAAATTCGCCGAACTGCCGACAGACGACAAGGGCGAGACCAAGAAACTGCCCAAGGACGCCGTGATGTACCGCATCCCCGGCACCGCCAAGGTGACGCTGGGCCTGAAAGGGAAGAGCCTGTGGAGCCGCGAGGGGGAGTATGCGCAGTATGGCGTGGACTTCGGCCTGCAGCCCACGCTGTTCTCCGACCGCCGCGCCAGGTCGTACGCCATATTCGATACGGCCACCGGTGCGCTGAAGGAGATAGGCGAAGTGACGGAATAACCTGACGAGATGCCTGAGACATATCTGACATTATGGCGCTACCAGCAGCTGGTAGGCAACACGTTGCGGTCCAACCCCGACCTTCAGGGTGCGTGGGTGATGGCCGAGCTTAGCGATGTGCGCGTGGCCGGTGGTCACTGCTACATGGAGCTGGTGGAGAAGGACGAGCGCGGCGGCATGCGCGCCAAGATGCGCGCCATGATATGGCGCAACACCTTCGAGACGCTGCGCCGCAAGTTCCAGGACGCCACTCAGCGTGACATACAGAGCGGACTGAAGGTATTGGTGCGCGGCTCGGCCAGCCATCACGAGGTGTACGGCCTGAGTTTCGTGATCAGCGACATCGATCCGTCGTACACCCTCGGCGACATGGAGCGCCTTCGCCGCGAGATACTGTCGCGTCTGGAGCGCGAGGGACTGATAGGGCTGAACCGCAGCCTGCCCGTGCCGGCCACGCCCCAGCGTGTGGCGGTGATTTCGGCCGCGGGAGCCGCCGGGTACGGCGACTTCGTCAACCAGCTGTCGGCCAATCCGCAGGGATATGTGGTATATCCGATGCTGTTTCCGGCCGTGATGCAGGGGGAGCGCACGGTGCCCACCGTGATGGCCGCGTTGGACTGGGTGGAACGGTTCCGCGATATGTTCGACTGCGTGGTCATAATCCGTGGCGGCGGCGCCACCACCGACCTGAACGCATTTGACAATTACGAGTTGGCGGCGCGCGTGTGCAGGTTTCCGCTGCCCGTAGTGGTGGGCATAGGACACGAGCGCGACCGCACGGTGCTTGACGAGCTGGCGTGCGTGCGCTGCAAGACGCCCACGGCCGTGGCCGCATGGATATTGCAGCAATTGGACAACACCTATATGGTCGCTTACGAGGGATGCCGCCGCATAGGACGCTATATATCGGAGGCCATGAAGGGTGAGCATATACGGCTGCATCAGTACGAGGCCATGTTGCCGTCCGTGGTGTCCACAAGGACGCTGCGGGCCAGGATGACGCTGCAGCAGATAGCGTCCCGCGTCACCGAGTCGGCGCGCAGGACTCTGCAGCAGAACAAATACGGACTGGAACGCTTGGAGGGGCTGCAGAGGGTGCTCAGTCCCATCAACACATTAAAGAGGGGTTACAGCATAACGCGCGTCAACGGCCATGCCGTCAGCAGCGTTACGGCTCTGAATCCGGGCGACATTGTGGAGACAACGCTGACCGACGGCACGTTGACCTCGGAGGTGCGTACGGTTGACGCCGAACCCCGGAATGCACAATAAAGAGAGAAAAGATGGAAGAAAACAATAAGGAAATGACATACGCCTCGGCCATAAGCGAGCTGGAGGCGATAGTGGCGAAGATGGAATCCAACCAGTGTGACATCGACAGTCTGTCGGGTTATGCCACCCGTGCCCTGCAACTGCTGAGCTTCTGCAAGGAGCGCCTGTTCAAGGTAGACAAGGAAGTTGAGAAATGTCTGTCCGCCCTTAAAGATACAATGGAGGCCGAGTGATGGTCAGAACGATTCCGAGTGATGGTCAGAACGATAGATGAGGTAGGGGAAAGGCTTGGCGCCGCAAATGTGGCGCGTCATGGGGAAATCAGGACACTGCTTACGGACTCGCGGGAACTCGAGGATCCGGAAGGGACATTGTTTTTCGCGATCCGGACCAAAGGAAATGACGGCCACCGTTACATCGGCGACCTGTACCGCCGCGGTGTGCGCAACTTCGTGGTGGAACGTGTGCCGGAGGAGTTTCGCGACGCCACGGACGTGAATTTCATAGTCGTAGACGATGTGGTGGGCGCGTTGCAGAAACTCACAGCGCGAGACGCATCGTTTCAGGGTTCACTGTTAGCCATTACCGGCTCGCGCGGCAAGACCACGCTGAAGGAATGGATATTCCAGCTGATGGAGCCGTTGGCCGACGTGTCGCGCAGCCCGCGCAGCTTCAATTCGCAGATAGGCGTGCCGCTGTCGATGTGGGGACTGTCGGAATCGGCCGCCCTCGGCATAGTGGAGGCCGGCATCTCGCGTACGGGCGAAATGCAGGCGTTGGCCGACGTGATACGCCCCGATGTGGTGATAATAACCAATGTGTCGGACCCTCACAGCGAAGGGTTTGCGGACGATGCCGAAAAGGCGCGCGAGAAATGCCTGCTTGCATCACGCCCGGAGACCGGGACGGTAATCTATTGCCGTGATTATAAGCTGATTTCCGATGCCTTGGAGCAGGTCGCGCCCGGCAAGCAAAGAATCAGATGGTCATACACTGATTCCGAGGCCGATGTGCATATAGTAAAGGGAGAGGCCAAGGACGGTTTAGTCAGCCTTACATACCGGTATAAAGGAGAGGAGCACGAGCTGGAGGCACCGCTGACGTCGGACGCCGACTTCGAAAACGCCGCCAACGCGCTGACGTTCATGCTGTACAGCGGCGTGGACGCGCAGGAGATAGCGCGCAATTTCAAGGACCTGCACAAGCTCGGCACGCGCCTGAACGTGAGCGACGGCGTGAATGGCTGCATATTGATACACGACCAGTACACTTCCGATTTCTCGTCGCTGCGGCCGGCGCTGCACTTCGCGCGTCGTCGTCAGACTCCCGGCAGCGGGCTGACGCTGATACTGAGCGACCTGCATCACGAGACATCGGACACCGATACGCTTTAC
The DNA here is from genome assembly GCA_002361235.1 of Porphyromonadaceae bacterium UBA3318. Taxonomy (GTDB): domain Bacteria; phylum Bacteroidota; class Bacteroidia; order Bacteroidales; family Muribaculaceae; genus Lepagella. The sequence continues at coordinate 7,898 of DESI01000076.1, forward strand.
CGGCAGGTAAGCCGGCTTGTCAAGAGCGCGGGCGTGTCGCGTTTTGTGGGTATCGGGCCGAAACTGGCGGCTCACCGCGAACTGTTCGGCGACAACGCCGAGTGCTACGAAAGCCTGGGGCAGTTCACGGCGTCACGCTCCGGCTCCGACTTCAACAACGAGACCATCCTGCTGAAAGGAAGTCCCGAAGCCGGATTTGAGGAAATAGAGGAGATGCTTGAGGCGCGCCGTCACGAGACGGTGTTAGAGGTGAATCTTGACGCCATCGTCAGCAATTTCAATCAGTTCCGCCGTCATCTGCAGAAAGGCACGGGTATAGTGTGCATGGTCAAGGCGTCGGGTTACGGCGCCGGCAGCTACGAGATAGCCAAGACGCTGCAGGATGCCGGAGCGGCATACCTGGCCGTGGCGGTGCTGGACGAGGGCGTGGAACTCCGCGACAAAGGGATCACCATGCCTGTAATGGTGATGAACCCGAGGGTGGCCAACTACAAGTCGATGTTCGCCAACCGTCTGGAGCCGGAGATATATTCGTTCGGGATGCTGGAGGATGTGATACGCGAGGCGCGCAAGAACGGCGTGAGCGGTTATCCCATCCATATCAAGCTCGACACCGGTATGCACCGCATGGGTTTCATCGGCGATGAATTGCCGGAGCTGATGCGACGTCTCGAAGGTGTGGAGGAGGTGAAGGTGCGCAGCGTGTTCACGCATCTGTGCGTGGCCGACTGCCCGGACCAGGAGGAATACACGCAACTTCAGCTGAAGCGATATGCCGAATGGTCGCAATATATCGTGGACCATACCGACGGCCGGGTGTTGCGTCATGTGCTTAATACGGCCGGCATACTCCGTTATCCGGAGCATCATTACGATATGGCGCGCCTGGGCATCGGCCTGTACGGGGTCATGCCCTTGGAGATGCCTGATGAGAAGCCGTTGGCAGTTGTGTCGACGTTGCGCACCGTGATATGCGCCATCCACGAATGGAAGGCCGGCGAGACGGTGGGTTACGGCCGCCGGGGCGTGTTGAAGCGCGACTCCAGGATAGCCACCATCGCCATCGGATATGCCGACGGCATGAACCGCCACTTCGGGCGCGGAGCCGTGAACGTGATAGTGAACGGCAAGGAGGCGCCGACGGTAGGCAACATCTGCATGGACGCCTGCATGATCGACGTGACGGACATAGACTGCAAGGTAGGCGACGCCGTGGAGATCTTCGGCCGTCAGGCTCCCGTGGAACGCCTGGCCGATGTGCTCGACACCATCCCCTACGAGATCCTGACCTCCGTCTCCCCCCGCGTCAAGCGCGTCTACTACCGCGAATAAGGATATCTTAAGTTTAAGAAGTTAAGAAGTTAAGAAAGTTAAGAAAGTTAAGAAAGTTAAGATAAATGTGGACCGGACTCGTTGGATATATCTAACGGGTCCGATTGTTTTATGGTTAAGCAACAGTTGCTGAAAAAAGCAGGGTCTACAAATAAAAAACAGACGCATATCACTATGCATCTGATTTCCGACTAATCACAAATCACTTTGTAATTTCGCCGTGGGTCCTAATTCTAAAATAACTATTAATCCATAACTTTACTAATGCAACAATAAATTGTCAATGAAACGATATCTTTCACTGGACTTTCGTCCAACACTAACGCTTTAAAAGTATGATTGCGGAGGAAACGTTAACAAAAACGGCAACCTCCCGAATCCGTGGATTCGTAGTGGAGCCGGCTCTTTCATGGCCTTCTCGTTTACGAATGCAAAGTTAAGCAACAATTCCGATATGAACAAGAAACCACGGTGCAGAATTTAACACTTTTAGATAATTTAAATTATCAAATGTGTTAAAATCTGCAAAAATTGGTCTAATTGGAACTTAAGTTGCTAAAAAGGGTAAATCATACACTTATTAAATGCCGGGGCTGTTGTATGAATCCACCGCTTCGGGCAGCCAGGGGATGTCGAGATTGCACGCAGCGTTGACGGCGCGTTCTATGGCCACGGGCACCACGGAGACGATGCCGTGGCTCAGCGCCCACTCGTCGGTCCGGTCGTTGTCCGGCTCCAGGTTCTCGTATTTGCCCGTCAGCCAGTAGAAAGGATGTCCGTGCGGGTCGAAGTATTCCTGATATTCGTCGTTCCAGCGCCCCTTGCATGGCACGCAGAGCTGCATGCGTTCAGGCACATGGTCGATATTGGGTACGTTGACGTTAAGGCATACGCCCTCGGGCAGACCGTGCTTAAGCGTGGCTTCGGTCAGGATGTCAATGGCCTTGTAACAGGGCATGAAATTGGCGTCCATGGAATGGTCCGTGAGCGAGTAACCGATGGAGGGGATGCCGAAGGCGCACCCTTCCATGGTGGCGCCCATGGTGCCGGAATACAGCACGTTGACGGCCGCGTTTGAGCCGTGGTTTATGCCCGCCACCACCAGGTCGGGGGTGCGGTCCAGGATATGGTGCATGGCCAGCTTGACACAGTCCACGGGGGTGCCGGACACTGTGTACATCTTGGCGCCGTTGTAGTCGGGCATCTGCCTGACGTGGAGAGGGGCGTTGACGGTTATGGCCATGGACTGGCCGGAACGGGGCTCGTCGGGGCAGATGGCCACGACGTCGCCGAAGGCCAGCATGCGGTCTATGAGTTCATGCACGCCGTTGGCGCGGTAGCTGTCGTCGTTGGTGACAAGTATGAGTGGCTTCATGTTAATTTGGGTTTTGGATTAAAATGGGGGCCGGCTGACGCCGGAGGAACCGGCGCTTCGCACCGGAACA
>DESI01000044.1:0-28912 GCA_002361235.1 Porphyromonadaceae bacterium UBA3318
TGTTTACCTCCTACTCGATTGTTCAAATATGGCAAAGCCGCGGGCTTTGCCCACAGTGACAATGTCAGTTTATGTTGTCGAAGGGAGCGTTGCGGTCCAGGTTCTTCTGGTCGAGCATGTTGCGGGCTTCGATGGTCAGGGTCTGCTTGATGCGGTCGATGGCTGCGGCGTCAAGCAGGGGATATCCGGCGTATTTGCCGGCATCGTCCGCCTCTTGGATGTGGGGTGTGGTGAGCTGCGGAATGTAGTTGCAGTCAGCCACGTGCTCGCGGATATAGTCCTCCAGTTCCTGATGCAGCTGCCGGATGCGGGGAGATTTCTCCAGGTCCTCTTTGCTGCCGTCGAATGTCATGCGGTAGCTGTCCGTGTTACGGAAAGAGATAATGTAGGTTCTTTGCTGTGTATTCATAGTATATATGGTATATATATTATTGTTTGTTCTTGCAATTGTATAACAATACGGTCATGGAGAGGGGGCCCTGGGCGCCGGTGATGTGCACGGCCTCGATGTCGGCGGTGGCCGAGGGGCCGGTGAAGAAGGAACCGTATTGCTGATCGCGCAGGCTGAGTCGGGCATAGGCCTGATGCATACCGCCGACAATCTTGGTGGCGTCCAGCAGCACGAACAGGTGACGCGACATCAGCGCGCATGCGGGATGTCGCAGCGTGCGGTCGGTGACCCATACTGAACCCATCTCGCCCACACCCATCTCGGCCTCGGTGACGCAGGTGTTGATTATCTCGGCGTTGCGCAGGTCGGTGAGGTCCTTTTCGCCGAAATTGCCGGTCACGTCGTCGAGGGTGGAGTAAATGGCGTTCTGACTCGGGGCCATTTCGGGCTGCGTGGCGAGCCAGTGCAACGCCTCGGCGCGGGTGGCGAATTTCACCGCCTTGCCGTCGAAGCCCTCCAGGTGCGAGATGAAGCCGGCCAGCGGGTCGCCGGGCCAGGGATACATGGGGACGTCGGGGAGGGGGAAGGAGGGGGCGCCGGCCGAATGCGCGCCGGAAGCGGCAAAGCCGCGGGCTTTGCCCACAGTGGCGCCTGCTTCATGCGGGGTGGTGCTGGCTGCAGCTTCCTGCGGGGCGATGACGCGGGCGTAGTATTGGCGGAACGTTTCTTTTGGGGGCTCGGGGTTGGTGTGGTCGATGGCCCAGGGATTGAGGCGCGATTCGGTCAGCGCCTTGGGCAGATTGCGGAGGGCCCATAGACCCACCTTCTCGGCCATGGCGAGGTTGGCGCTGCTTTTCAGCACGGGCACGGCCATGGCCTGCTCCATGTTGTGCGAGGGCTGGCCGTAGCCATGCTTCACCACCTCGCTGCGCCAGTAGAACACCAGCTCAGGGATGGGCACCTTGACGGGACAGACGTTGCCGCACGAGCCGCAATGCGTGCATGAATACGGCAGGCGCGCGTACTTATACAGATCGTAGCTCGGTTCGAGCACGATGCCGATGGGCCCCATATATGTGGCGTCGTAGCTGATGCCCGACGTGCGTCGGAACACGGGGCATGTGTTCATGCACGCGCCGCAGCGTATGCACTTCAGCACCTGCCAGTAGTCGGGTGACGAGAGGCGTTTGCTGCGGCCGTTGTCCAGGATGACCAGGTGCATCTCCTGTCCGGGCAACGGGCCGTGGAAGTGCGAGGTGTACTGGGTGATGTCCAGGCCCAGCGCGCTGCGCGACAGCAGCCGGATGAACAGCGGCAGGTCGCTCTGGCGCGGTATCACCTTCTCCATTCCCATGGTGGCCACATACAGCGGCGGGAGGGTGGCGCTGATGTCGGCGTTGCCCTCGTTGGTGCACACCACTATGCCGCCGGTCTCGGCGATTCCGAAGTTAACGCCCGTCATGCCCGCGTCGGCCTTGACATAACGCGGCCGCATGTCGGCGCGCATCACGCCGTTGAGGTAATGCGGGTCGTCGATGTCCGGGTCGGAGCCGAGGGTGCGGGCGAACAGCTCGGCCACGTCGCTGCGAAGCTTGTGGATGGCCGGCATGACGATGTGCGACGGCCGCTGCCGGTCAAGCTGCTGGATGCGCTCGCCTAAGTCGGCCTCGTTGATCTCGATGCCATGAGCTTCCATATACTCGCGCATGCCGCATTCGTCCATGGTCATTGACTTCCCTTTGGTTACGGTGCGGACGCCGTGGCTGCGGAATATGTCGAGGATTATCTCGTTATGCTCCCTGGCGTCATGCGCCCGGTGCACGTGGATGCCGTTGGCCTCCGCGTTGGCTATGAACTGCTCCAGATACCGGTCCAGATTCGTGAGCGTATGCAGTTTTATCTCGGATGCGAGTTCGCGCATCTGCTCCCATTCGGGTATGGTGGAGGCCACCTTGTCGCGACGCATGCGCGCCTCCCACAGACAGCGGTCGTGCGACTCGCGGTGGGCGCGGCGTTTTATGAACTCCGCCCCTGATTTTACTTGGTTCACCTGTTTCATTTCGCGTCGCCGTTTAGGATTTCTGTGATATAGTACATCTTGAGGTCAAGGCCGATCTTGCGGGCCACGGTCTGCTGGTGTATCAGGCAGGACATGTCCTGCGAGGTGACGTACCGGAAACCGTTGCGGGCATAGTCGCTGACCTTGTCTCGTCCCTGCTGGCCGGAGCACGAGGGGTCCCAGATTGCGAAGATGCCGCCGAATCCGCAGCATTCGTCGCGGCGCGTGGCATAGCCTATCTCGATGCCGTCCACCAGACGGAGCAGGTCGGCGCATTTGTCGAACGACGGAATCATCAGTTCGGTAGGGCGCGCCTCCATCAGATAGCGGAGGGAATGGCAGCCGTTGTGGATGGCCACGCGGTGCGGAAAGCTGGGATGGCCCGGGAGTTCGGTTATCTTCAGCACGTCGTGCAGAAATTCGACGGGATCATAGACGGTGTTGCGGAAATGCACCACTTCGGGCGTCTGTTCCACCTCGTCGAAATGGCAGCGGAACTGGTCGGTACAGATGCCCGACGGCACCACCACATAATCATACCGACCGTCGGCCACAAACGGAGCCACACCCTTTTCGAGCGTGCATGAATGCCCGATATAGCCCATGTCAAGCTCCGGCAGCCCGCAGCAGGCCCCCCGGTTGATGAACTCCACATCGAGTCCGAGCTTCCTGAGCAGCTCCCATGTGGAAATGGCCGCCTGCGGATAGATGGCGTCCATATAGCACGGAACAAAAAAACCGATTTTCATAACCTTGCAATTTAAGTATACACCTTTGAGGTATAACAGCCCGCAAGGTTAATTGGTTCCGAAATTGGAGTGGCGACGTCCACGTAGTCCGGATGTTGACGGCGAGGACGCCGTCATCCCGGTAGCCGGTCAGGGTACCAGCAGGGATTCAAATTTGTGGAAACTCTGTTCCCATGTAAAAGAGGAAATGGTATGCACGGCGGCGTTGGCCATGCGCAGGCGTAGTTCCGGATTGTCCATAAGACGGAGCATGGCGTCGGCGAGTGCCCGGCTGTTCTTGACAGGAACGATCAGGCCTTCCTTGCCGTCCGTGACCATTTCCTGAAATCCGAGCGTATCGGTGCATACAATTGCGTTACCGCATATCATGGCCTCGCCCACGGTCAGGCCCCAGCCTTCCTGCAGGCTCGGAGCCAGATAGATGGAACTGGAATTATAGATGCGGTTGTGCGTCTCGCGGTCCGGCTGTCGGTAGTACTCTATCCATCCGGGCATATCGGCAGGACGTTCCGGAGTGCCGAACATCATGACTTTAAGCTGTGGATACCGTTCGCGAACCCTGCACAGAGCCTCCAATCCGTACTCGTATCCCTTATTCTTATCGTCGCTGTACATCATAGACACAGCGTATGGCGAGCGGTCGTCGACGGGTCTGGTCAACCTGAAATAATCGAAGTCGAAACCATTTCTGATCAGTGTGCATTGCGCGCCACATCTCTCTACCTTCTCTCTGAGCCAGTTGCTGATCACTATATTCTTCAATCCAAGCCTATATGTAGAGTAGACGACTTCTTCGGGGAATCCCCATGCTTCGAATCCTTGAATAAGGTATAACTTGTGAGTGTCAGGCACGTCATACTTCTTGGCGCAGAATGCGGTGGCGCGTGCCGTGGCCACATAATAGTCCGTCTCAGGTACCAGGCGCGGATTCAGGGAAAAGAGGTGATGTTCTCTGACTGTGGGATTCAGCTTAAACCAGTTTCGTGCGGAAAAACGTTTAAGTCGGCTGTATGGATAATGCAGCAGTGCCCGTATCTTGCCGAGGAGGGATTTTTCGTTAAAATAGAGCGTGTCGGGATATAGTATATGGACGTCGTATCCCCGTCCGGCCAGATAATTGGCATATTCCAGCGCCACCTTGAAGCCGCCGGCCGGCCTGGTGGGGAGTCCAGGCAATAGAAAAGAGACGGACGGAGACTTCTTCATGACGTCATGGTTTTATAATGGCTGACTATGTCCTGCTGGAAACGCGCCTTGGAGCAAGTGTCCAAAGCCGTGTTGCGGGTAGAGATACGCATTCTTTCGTATGCCTCGGGGTCGTTGAGTGACAGATTCAAGGCAGAGTAAAGGGCATCGGCGAATCCGGTTTCCGAGACATGGTCCGTCTTGAATCCCGATACGCCGTCGGTCACCACATCGACGGCGGTGCCGTTATTGAAACACACCACGGGTGTGCCGCACATCTGCGACTGATTGACCATCGACGGGCCTGCATCGTCTACCGACGGGCTAAGGAACCAGTCGGCTGCCTGATACAGCCTGATCAGGTCCTCACGGCCCACGCGGCCCATATATTCCTGTCGGATGCGGGGATTCGACACATGTTCCTTAAGGTGACTGTCGCCAATGCTGACCAATACAATCTGTTTGCCCCCGGAAATGTCTGCCGGTATATTGTTCAGGGCATGAATGATGAACCGCGCTCCCTTGCGCGCTTCCTTCGACGAGCGGGCCAGAAGTACCGTAGCGTCATCCGGCAGTCCCAATTGCCGGCGAAGCGCACGGCGGTCACCCGGAACGAATTCATGCTCGTCGATGATGCAACCGATCTTAAATACCTTGGCCGGGGGAAACAGCCCGCTCCGCACCGCGAATCCGTTCATCCATGAATTGCCCAGGAAGGCGCAATTCATGCCGGCATAATTATCCTGTTTTATCAGATAGTTACTATGCGTGAAATCATCCGGCCAATCGCTCCCGATGGCCGGGCAGCGACCGCATTGCTGCGTGAACCTGCGGCATGAGTTGAAGTAGAAGCAACCGCCGGTGACGGGAGCCATGTCGATGGAAAAAATCATTATGGGGCAACGCAGCTTATCGTAAACGGCCCTCAGCGAAGTGGAGTTGATGAAATCGAACCACCATAGTGTGATGACCAGATCGTAGTCCTTGCGTATATGCTTCAGCAGACGGTCTACGGGCAGCCCGGGCGTGCTCTCGTCGGGATAATGTATCTCATATTCGTCGTTGAACACCATCCCTTTCTGCTCGTACAGTTCCCTGGCTGTTTTGCCGCTTTGTCGAGAATCGAGCCAGGTCCTGACACGGCGGGGCAACAGCCGGTTCAGCACCGGCTTGATCAGCGACCGCCGTTCAATCGACTTATAATCCCGGCTCGGCATTCCGCCGGCATAGCGGCACAGGAAATCCACCCGATGTCCGGCTTCCCTGAGACTACGCATTATGTCTGCGCCCAGCCTGGCTGAGTAGGCCGGACGGTGGGTGGACAGAATCAGGATACGGAGACCGGAGGATTTATTCATGGCTTGGGAATTATGCGTTGAAGAATGAATGTATCTTATCAATGATATAATCGACGTCATGGTCCGACAGCTCATAATACATGGGGAGGCGGAGCAGGCAGTCGGCGAACCGGTCGCAGTGGGGCAAGTCGAGTCCCACCACCTGCGCCTCGTCGCTGACGGTTCCGTCGAATTCCGTTACAGTGACGGTGTCCACGGCCTGACAGTTGTCGGGACGCGCCTCGGCGTGAGAGGTATAGAAGGGACTCTTGTGCAGGCTGAGGTAATGGAACACCGACAGGATGCCGTTCTGCTTCAGATGTGCTATGAGTGCGGTCCGTTCCTGCAGCGAGCGGCACACTATATAGAACATGTGGGCGTTGTTGGTGGCATAATCGGGGATGACCGGCAGCTCAAAGCATCCTTGGCCGGCCAGATCCGAAAGGCCGGCATGGTAACGTTCCCATATCTCCTTGCGGCGTGTCTGGATGGTGTCAAGATTCTCTATCTGCGCCCACAGGAACGCTGAAATCAATTCCGAGGGGAGGAACGACGAGCCGGTGTCGACCCAGCCATATTTGTTGACCTCGCCACGGAAGAATTCGGAGCGGTTGGTGCCTTTTTCCCAGATTATTTCCGAACGGCGCACAAACCGCTCGTCGTTGACGGCAAGCAGGCCGCCTTCGCCGGCTATGACGTTCTTGGTCTCATGGAACGAGAAGCATGCCAGATGACCGATGGATCCGAGCGCGCGTCCCTTGTAGTAGGAATCGATGGCCTGTGCCGCGTCCTCCACAACCAACAGGTCGTGACGGCGCGCTATGTCCATTATGCGGTCCATGTCGCAGGCCACGCCGGCGTAATGCACCGGGACGATTACACGGGTGCGTTCCGTGATCAATGCCTCGATCCGGTCGGGATCGATGTCGGGATTGTCCTTGCAGCTGTCGCAGAACACTATCCTGGCGCCCTGACGCACGAATGCCAGCACCGTGGAGACAAAGGTATAGCTCGGGGCGATCACTTCGTCGCCGGGCTTGATGTCGCACAGTATGGCCGCCATCTCGAGCGCGTCGGTGCACGAGGTGGTCATCAGGGCCTTGCGAAAGCCATAGTGCTCCTCGAAGTATCGCTGACATTTCCGGGTATATGCTCCGTTGCCCGAAAGCTTGCCGCCATATACGGCCTGATATATGTAGTGCGCTTCCTTGCCGGTGAGAAACGGCTTGTTAAAAGGTATCATGGTGATTCTGAGTGTTTAATGTCGTGAATTATGGGATGCCCGGACGTGATAGACGTATGCGCGGGTCCGGACCGAGAAGCCATGCGTTTCGTAGAAACGGCAGGCCTCCGCATTGTCGGCCTGTGTGGTGACTTCCACCTTAAGGCCTGATTCAGAGGCGAGATTGATGACAGACTGTATCAGGGCGCTTCCTATGCCTTTGCCCCGGCAGGATGCGTCCGTGGCTATAAGTCCGATCGACAGCATGTCGTCCTTACGCGTGGCCGTGACCATGCCCAGTTCCTTGCCGGCCTGTCCGTATGCCAGCATATAGTCGGCAAACCGGCGTGAGACGGAATTGTCGACCCATAGACGGAACAGACGCCTGAAGTCCTCGTCGCTGATGTGTGGGTCCACCTTATACCGGGAATGGCCGCCGGCCTGGCAGCCTAATTCATAAAGCGGTTCGGAAGCCCGCAGCACGGATTCCACGGTTCGGTCCACGGGTTTATAATGAGGTTCTGCGAGCACGTAGCTCAGTTTGCGGTCTGCCAATACGGCGTCGAACCCATCCATGGCCAGAGGACGGGGACTGAAAACGTATATAAGTTCGCTGCCCCGGTGCTGAAGACGGGTTATTTCGTCGGCAACGGTGCGGTCGTCGGCATTCAGGATGTCGATGCGCGATACACCGTAACCGAAAAACCGGCTGTCCCAGTCCAGTTGCTCGGATGTCAGGGCCTTGTCTATCTGTTCCATATTCCGGTAGCGGTTTTATTCAATAATTTGCGGGTCTGTATCACGCCGAACCACGATGTGCACAGCATCTGCAGCACCACGGACACTATCATAAGGCCGTACAGTCCGTACCGGTCGCAGAAATAGCATCCCAAGGGTACGTACGAGACACAGCACACTGTCGAGCAGATGACCTGGAGCCGCAGTTTGCCGAGTCCCGACAGGAGCTGCGTCCACAGCGAGCCCCACATGTTGAACATCTGGAACAGGTATGCCAGCAATGTGACCATGAGCGGCACCGTGACCATGTCCTTGATCCAGACCTTGTAAACCATAGGGGATATGATTACCATCGCGAGACCGGCTAAGCCTAACAGCATCAGTGTCTGCATCAGGCGTTTCCTGGCGGATTTCATCCAGGTGTAGTCGTTGTTGACCCTGGCCTCGGTGAAGGCGCTCCAGAACGGTGTGAGTATGATGGTGAACACCATGGGCAGCACGTTGATATACCGGTAGGCTATGTTGTAGACCGTCACTTCCTCCGGGCCGAGATAGTGCGAAATGATCAGGTTGTTGGTCTGGTAAAAGGCGATGGACAGCACCGACAGGAAGAAGAACATGATGCCCAGCGACATTATGTCCCTGGCGTAACTGAACTTTACATATTTAGGAGAAGGTCTGTAATCTCTCAGCACGGTGCGGAATGTCCATATATTGGATGTGATGAGCACGAAAATGGAAGTGCCGCCCATGGCCATAGCCAGGTAGACGATGTTGCCTTGGGTGAAGTGCGTGATGAGCAGCAACACGATGCACAGCAACGCCTGTGTCGCGGTGTCGAACGCTGACGCCAGCGCGGGTTTCTGCAATGCGTTCAGGAGAGTCCGGTTCAGGCTCAGTATGAACAGTACGCAGAAATTGGTGAGGGCTATAAGCACGGTGTACAGCAGCTCGCGTCCCGACACGTCGCTGACATTCAGTATGCTGTTCCAGTCAATGAAGCACGAGGCCGTCATGTCCACCGCCCAAACCGACACCACGATGATGGAGATGATGGCGTAGGCAGTGCTTACCAGGCGGCGCGCCCGGACAGGCTCGTTGTTCTCGACAGCTTCGATAAACTTGTTGCGCAGGCCGTTGCCTATGCCAACGTCGAAGAAGCTGATCCATGCCACCAACGACGAGATTGTGAGCCAGATGCCGTATTCGTAGCTGGACACGTAATTGATGGTCAGCGGCACGATCAGGAACGAGCAGATTATGCTGACGCCCCTGAGGGCAAACATGGAGACGATATTCTTCTTTGCCCTTACCGAACGTCCGCTTCCGCTGTTGATTAATCCGAGTATCTTGTTTGCGAATGACATCTATAGCAATAACGGCGGTAGGGTGATAAAATTTTACAGTTGCCGGCAGCCGCATATATAGATGCCGGGATTATAATGTAAATGTGAATGGAATGTGTTAAATTTGCGGATAAATATGGATGCAAAAGCAAAATTAATAGCAAGGAAGATGACGCCTGCGGAAAGATTGAAAGCGTGTGACAAGACACTGGGGATTGTGCTGATTGTGATGTTGGCCTCGGGCATACAGCTGGAAGCGACATCGGGGCGATATGCCCGGTCGGTATGGGCGCACATAGCCCTCGGAATAGTGCTGACCGCATTGTCGTTGTGGCATATATACCTTCATTATAAAAGGGGCAACTGGTTCGTCCGTTTCGCGAAGAACAGGAACCAGTCGACGCGGATACTGTGGTGGGTATTCCTGCTGACTGCCGTAACAGGCGTAATGGCGACAGTGGTATGGCTCGCGGCACACGAGCATTCGCACATAGGTGCCGTCCACGGTAAGGTCGGTTTCCTGATGGTGATTGTAGGCATTATCCACGCCGCAGGTCACAGGCACCGGCGCAAGGCCGCACAGCGCAAGGAACCATACGCGCAATCACATCAATAAGACGTGTTTTATCTGAACAGGTTGCGGGTCCGGACGACGGGGATGCCGAAAGTGCCGCGGGAGACCTTCATGTCGAGGTGCTGTCCGACGCGGACTTTGTGCACCTTGCCTGTTGTGATCGACGTGGTGACGAGGTGGCCGTTGTCCAGGCGGATGTCGGCGTAATATGTGCGGTAGGTATCGCCGGTGGGGATGTAACGGCCTTTGCGGACGCGCCGGGTGCGCTGGTGGGTGGTGTAATATTTGCGTTCCACCACGGCCGGAACTGTCGTGGCCTTGTCCGCGTCGGCTCCCGCGGAATTGATGCTATAGAATGTGCCGGTGAGGATAGGGGCCGTCAGGATCACCCATGTGGCCACGCGCAACGGCAGGTTGCGGAAATTGATTATTCTCCGGAATTTTTGGGAGAACAGCCATGCTACGGGCACAGACAGCACCGCGCACACTGTGGCGACAATCCAGGGATTGACCATGGTGGTGGTGCGGCACACCATGAATATTCCGGCACCGATCATTGCGAAAAAAATAAGTAATCCCCGTAAGATGTATATCCAAACCTTGCCTTTCATTTTGTGGAACCGTATATTTGCCTTATATTTGCAATCAGGTGCTGAGTCCGCTTTTTAAAGAACTCAGTCAGACAATAAACGATTTCACTATATATAAAATTATGATCAGAGTAGACAAAGAAATATGCCCGCATAATCATGTGTGCCCGCTTATGAAGCTGTGTCCGGTCGACGCCATTACGCAGGATGCCGACGGCTATCCGGTGATAGACTACGACCTGTGCATCGAATGCGGGACGTGTGTGGAGAACTGCCCCAAGCAGGCCATGAAGGTATATCCGGACTGAGAACCAGCGAGACAAAAAACAGCGGCGGGGAAGGATCCTGCCGCTGTTCGTTTACCGTTTGGTGGCGTAGATCATGAAGGTGACGGCCACGATGGCGATGCCGATTCCAGCGACGATGCCGGGGGTGAGCGGTTCGCCGAAGGCGATGGCGCCTACGAGGATGGCGGTAATGGGCTCGAACACTTCCAATATCGAGGCTTTGGTGGCTCCGATATTCCTGGTGGCTACGGCCAGCATGGCGGTGGAGACGATGGTGGGCAGCACGGCCAGCCCTGTCAGGCTGAGTATGGCACGGGCGTTGTCTAAATGAGCGGTCAGCGAGTTGCCGGACCAGGCCGCTATTCCGAGGAATACGAACGCTCCGACCGTCAGGACGTAAAACGTGAGCAATGTGTCGGAAATGCCGGCTATCCTCTTGTTGTGGTTGATTATCACCATGAATATGGCATAAGCCAATGCGGATGCGATGGCAAGCCAGATGCCCCGGGCGTCGATGGCTGCGCCTTCGTCGCCTCCGGTCATGATGAGCACTCCTGCGAATGTGGCCGCTATGGCCAGCCATACCGGCCATGAGGGAGTCTTGCCTAAAAAGACCATGATTATGGCCACAAATACCGGGGCGAGGAACACCAGGGTGGTGGCCAGTCCCGAGGCGACGTATCGGTAGGCCATGAACAGGAACAGGCTGCTTGATGTGTACAGAATGCCCAGCGCCAGCAGGACGCCGGCCTGTCGTAAATCCACTTTGAAATTCTCGCGGCGCAGCAACAGCCAGCCGCCAAGCAACACCACCGCGATGGCGTAGCGGAAAAACAATACGGACTGCACGGCCGCGCCGGCCATGAGGAGAGGCATGGCGAACAAGGGGTTGAGACCGTAAGTCACACCCGTAATGATACCCGCCGGATAACCGATCAGCGCCTGTTTGCTAAGTTTCATAGGTTGTCTAAAAGAATTGCTAATTCAACCAACGAACAACCCCGGCAACTTATTTTACGAAAGCTTGTGGGAATTATTCAATATCGAGGCTGGGAAACCGTTAAAAGCATAACAAATACAAGGATATGGAAGTAAAGAAGTGGGAGATAGTAAGTTCGGAGTATAAGCTGCGGAGTCCGTGGGTGAACGTGAGGCGTGACGTGTGCCGGCTGCCGACGGGCGTGATAAATCCGGAATATTATATCTTCGAATTGCCGACATGGGTGAACATCATAGCGATAACGCGCGAGGGAAAGTTTGTGATGGTGGAGCAATACCGTCACGGACTGCGTGATGTCTACACCGAGATAGTGGGTGGCGCCATGGAGGAAGGGGAGACTTACCTGGAGGCTGCCAGGCGGGAACTGCTTGAGGAATCCGGCTACGGCAACGGAACGTGGCGCGAGTTTATGACCATATCCCAGAATCCCGGCAATTCCGACAACCTGACCCATGTATTCTTAGCCACCGATGTTGAGAAAATATCGGACCAGCATCTTGACGTCACCGAGGACATCAAGGTGCGTCTGCTGACCGAACAGGAGGTTTACCGCATCCTCGTCGACGACGAGATGAAGCAGGCCCTGATGGCCGCCCCGCTCTGGAAATACTTCGCCCTGAAGGCGCAGGGCCGGCTCCCTGAATGAGAATACATCATATTGTCTTGTATGCAGGACAAAAATAGACTCATATTGTCTTGTTAGTAGGACAAAAATAGGCAATAGTGTCTTGCATATAAGACAAAATATGCGTAATTTTGTCTTGTAAATAAGACAAAATGAGGTATGATAAAATCTGAAGTGCTTCGTGAGGTGATGCTTGAAAATCGGGAAGAAGTTATGCGACACCAAGTTATCAAACGTAATGTGTCGCTTGACGGATTCGATCGTCAGGTGTTGGTGGGTGTGCGCCGTGCCGGAAAATCCTATCTGTTGTATGGCAGGATTCAGGAACTGATTGCACAGGGCCGTTCCTGGAATGAAATTGTATACCTGAATTTTGAGGATGAGCGTCTTGCCGGTATGGAGCTGGCAGACCTGAACATGATTCTGGAAGTCCATGCCAGCTTAAGCGACAAACGGCCGATGCTGTTTCTTGACGAGATTCAGAATGTAGATGGATGGGAACATTTTGCCAGACGCGTTGCCGATAGCAAATATACCGTGTATATTACCGGAAGTAATGCCAAGATGCTGTCTAATGATGTGGGGGCTGTGCTTGGAGGAAGGTATCTGACGCGCGAAGTGTTTCCCATGCAGTTCAATGAATTCATTACTATGAATGGGGTAGACCCTTCAGATGAGCTGTTAACGGCCACGACTGCGGCCCGTGGAGTACTTATGGGACTTTTAGAAGAATATTTTCAGTTCGGAGGCTTCCCGGAATGCGCCACGTTGCCGGTAAAGCGTGATTATCTGATGAGCTTGTATCAAAAGATATTTTTAGGTGATATAGCCGCACGAAACAACATTGAGAATATTTTCGCCTTAAGGGTTCTTATCCGCAAACTGGCTGAGAGCATCAAACAGCCGCTGTCATTTACCCGAGCGGCTAATATCGTGGCCTCTACCGGTGCAAAAATAGGTAAAAGCACAGTCATAAACTATCTGTCGTATGCTATTGAAGCGTATCTGATATTGCCTGTTACCAATATTGCAGACAGTATTGTGGATAAGGTGTCCAATCCCAAATATTATTTTATTGACAACGGCATCGTATCGTTATTGGCATTGGACATCCGTACGTCGCTGCTTGAGAATATAGTGGCTCTTAAACTGTTTTCCACTTATGGCACAAAGGAACAGGCTGTGTTTTTCTACAATCATGGCGTGGAAGTGGATTTCTATATCCCGCAGACTGAAACGGCCATACAGGTGTGCTATACCATGAATGACGCCGAAGGCGCGTTTGAACGAGAGACAAGGGCATTGGTGAAACTGCAATCGCGATTGTCTTGCCGCAGGAATATAGTCGTGACCTATGGCGATGAAGGAGTGATTGAGATGGGCGGCATAAAAATAGAAGTAATACCTATATGGAAATTTTTGCTGAGACCTCTGTAAAAATAGTTGGATTGTCAATAAATGAGATCTGAATAAAAGATGACAGTAGCGTGGGTTTCACGCATTGCAAATAATAAAGCCGGGGTAGTGAGAATAATAAACCCGGGGCTGTGCGAATGAGCACAGCCCCGGATTGTATCATGGATATTCGGGATTATTTCACGAGGATTCTGCGGGAGCCGTCGGCATCAACCACGATGTAGACACCGGGCACGATGTCACGGGTGGAGACGGGTATGCCCTGCAGGTTATAAACTTTGGCTTTCTTAAGGTCATCGATGCTTACAGCCTTAATGCCGCTGTGCGTGAGCAAAACCTCTACCTCGTTGCTGACACGCGCTGCGCCGTGATTGTAAACAGGCACCACGGAGTAACGGAACGTGTAGCTGCCGGGTTCGTCAGAAGTGGCCAGAGGAGTATCCGAGTATGAGGTGCCGGTCACAATCTCATCGGTGATCTGCTTGCCGTTGCGGAAGACATGATACCCTGTTACGGCGAGATCAAGCGGAATCTCGGGAGCCGCCTCGTAAGTCACGTCGTCAATCAAGAGTGCCAGCGTGTCATCGCTGTCGTGATGGATGGCGAAATATTTCGCGCCTTCCGGCAATACGGCCTTGAACTCGGTCCAGACCTCAGGCACCTCGCCGCTGGCGGGATAGTTCTGCACCTCGACTGTCTGTGTGAAGCAGTCGCGGGTATTTCCTGTGACGGAGTAAAGCACCCGGAATGATTCGGGCCATGCCGACATCATGCTTTTGGCCCAGAACGATATGGTCTGTGCATTGCCCGACAGCTCGGGAGATATAAGCCAGTTGTCGTTCTGTGACTGGGCGCTGGGGGCCATCATGAACGAGTCGCCGCTGTGGGTCTCGGCATCCGGCTGATACTGCTCGGGAATCTGAGCCAGCTTCGTATTGAACAGCTGGAAGGCCATGGGCTGAGTCTGGAAGGGGTTGTACAGTTCGCGGAATATGTTGTAGGTCTTCTGTTTGTCGCCGTCGTAGACGGTCCAGCCTCCGGCGCCGGTGATGGACATCGGAGTGTAGTCCTCGCATTCGAAATCCTCGGTGACAGTCTTCGGACCGGGCAGATTGTCGAGTGCCGGGGCTGACCATGTCAGGCTGACGGATTCCTTGTCGGTATTGGCTGCAAGGTCGGTGACGGTGGGGAATTCATTGAATTTCACTGTCACGGAAGCCGATAGGGAGTTGTTATGCTCCATGGCGTCACCATCATATACGACCTTAGCCGATACTTCGACCAGGTCGGTGGCATTAAGGGCTACCGGCAGTTCGGCCGAGACTATTCTTATTTCGTTTGCAGAGATGGCCGACAGCGAGTTTTCGGCAACAGTCTCTCCGTTGATGTACCAGGCCAGCGTTGCCTCGGCGGCGTCAGCCGTGCCGGTATTCTCCACGCGGACCGTTACGGGCAGTTTCTCACCGGCCTTGACTGATTCGGGTACGTCCAGTCCGCGCACGGCCAGATCCTTCTCGACAAGATCGTGGATGGAGATATGGTCCAGCGGTACGCTCCACATCTCGGTGTCGGTGTTGTCGGTGGCTGTAAGGCGCATGCTATGCGCACGGTGCCGTCGGCCTTGAAGTCGTCGAGTGATACGCGACAGAGGGTCCAGTCGTCGGTTGGAGCGTCCTTGAGGGCTATGGTGCGCAACGGAGCGAACTCATCCTCGCCATGTGCGGCCATGATGTCAAGGGTGCTTCCCTTGCCCTGATACCATACATCGAGCACAGGATTCTTGGTCTTTGACAGATCTACTCGCACTGACTGCAGTCCCCACATCACATCGGTCTCTATAGGCATCCAGAAGAAGAAACCGTTGTCTGCGTCCTGCGATTTCAGAGGCTTGGGGGCCTCGGGGTCTTCGGGATCGAGCAGCGACTCGAAGTAAGAGTCGTCGACCGTGCCGTAATCCTGTCCGTTGTACGATGTCTTGGGATCAAGCACCCATACCTTGTCGTAAGTGCCGTCCGTGAAGGATTCCATGAACGGAGCCTGGTCAGGTTTGCCTACCACTACGATGTTGGACGATGTGTCGAGCGAATACAAGTCGCCGTTGCCTGCGGTGACCTGATAAGCCACGAAGTCCTGAGCCTCGAGGTCGGAGTAATCGAAGGTATATGATGTGGAACCCTTCACCTCGGCGATGGCCGGATCATAGTAGGATCCGAAGGCATCGAAGATGTAGTAGGTCAGAGCTGAAGGATCGACATAGCCGCCCTCATGCTCGCCCTCAGTGACGGCGTCCCATGTCAACGTGGCCTTCGTGTAATCAGCCGAGGGCGTCAGCTTCACGTTTTCAGGGGCTTTCGGAGTGTCGGGGCCGCACCAGATGTTCTTGTATTCCACTTTCTCGCCGGGGGTGTCGCCCACGTATGCAACGGCGGTGAAGCGGTTGTTGATGCCGGCGTACATTTCCACTTCGCATGGGATGGTCTGTCCGGGCTGAACGTCGGTGTATTCAAACTTGTCCACCTCCCATCGCGAGGTAATCAGCACCTTGGATATCTCAGTCAGGTCGGCACCCGATACGGTCTTGGTTGGGGCCACGTATGTCACCGTTGCCTTCAGCTCGCCCTGGGGCGCGAGTGTCCAGCTGAGCTGTCCGGCAGCCGGCGGATCGACGGGAGGTGCGACCGTACCTGCTTTCATGCCTACGTTGGCAAGTTTGAGCGTGCCTTTCTGTTCCTTGGTCGTGGTGCAGTGGAAACCTACGTAGTAATAGCCTTCCTCATCGATAGTCAGGCCATACTCGTATGTCTTGAAGTCCTTCTGGCTCTGGGTCAATGGAGCTACTATCTGAGTGGTAAGGCCTTCGACCGTAGGAGCTTTGCCGATGCTTGCATCCATGGAGACGGACGGTGTGCCGCTTCCCATTATGCCGATCTGGAACGAGAGGACGTAGCTGCCGGCGGGCAGGTGAATTGGCACGGTAACAAGCCAGTCGTCGTTGGCGTCAACCTCGTTCGGCACCATGCAGGTGGCATATCCGTTGACCTTGCCGTATTGCCATTTGCGATTGTCGCCATTGACATTGATGTCGGTGTAGTTCTTTACTTCCGTGCCTCCTTTGCCTAAGTCATGGGTGAAAGGCACCTCTACTGTGTTGGCCGGCGCCTCCTTGGCCACCGGAATCTGAACCGGAGCAGCGGCCATCTGCTGACGCGGAGCCCGCATCTGTCTGATGGCACCCTGCGACGTGACATGCGTCGTACGTTCCGGCACCGCCGCCGTCGCCACGGAGGACAGCGTCAGCAATCCGGATGAAATCAGTAATAATGTTCTCATACGCATAATATTATGTTGTTTCAATCTGCAAATTATCGGGTGTGCTTCTTCAGTCGCGATAATGCATATCATTGTAGATAATCCTGATAATTCCAAAATTAACAAAAATAGTTGGATTATCAATAAATTGTTTGTAATTTAGACGCGAAAAACTGATATGTGCAGATCCATAGCAAGCGGATTGTGCCAGGCCCGGGCTCCGGGCGAAGAAAACCTTAAATACCGAGAACCTTAAATGCTACTTACCATGGAAAAGAGTCTCAGATTGTCAAAAAACGAAGTGACGGCGTGGCTGGGCAAGCATCCGGCCGACTTCACGCGCGAGGACATAGTGCGCTTCATCACCGAGAATGGCGTGGAGATGGTCAACTTCATGTATCCGGCCGCCGACGGTCGGCTCAAGACACTGAATTTCGTAATCAATTCGCTGGAATACCTGGAAACCATACTGACTCTGGGCGAGCGTGTGGACGGTTCGTCGCTGTTCCCGTTCATCAGCGCGGGGGACGCGGACCTGTATGTGGTGCCGCGTTACCGCACGGCGTTCGTCGACCCGTTCGCGCCTGTCAGGACGCTGACCATGCTGTGCTCGTTTTTCGACAAGAACGGGCGTCCGCTGGAGTCATCGCCCGAGCTTACGCTCGACAAGGCCTGCCGACGCTTTACGGAGCTGACCGGCCTGGAGTTCCACGCCATGGGCGAGCTGGAGTTCTACGTCATAGCGCCGGATCCGGGCACCTTCCCGGCCACTGACCAGCGGGGATACCACGAGAGCGCTCCGTTCGCCAAGTTCAATGATTTCCGCACGCTGTGCATGAGCTACATAGCCCGCACCGGCGGCCGGATAAAGTACGGCCATTCGGAGGTGGGCAATTTCACCCTTGACGGCATGGTGTACGAGCAGAACGAGATAGAGTTTCTGCCGGTTGACGCGCGCGAGGCGGCCGAACAGCTGCTGATAGCCAAGTGGGTGATACGCAACCTGGCCGCCAAGATGGATCTTGACGTGACGTTCGCGCCCAAGATCACGATAGGGAAGGCCGGCTCGGGTCTGCACATACACATGCGCTTCATGAACCCTGACGGCACCACGGCGATGCTGAACGCCGACCGGACGCTTTCGGACTCGGCGCGCCGCGGCATAGCGGGCATCATGGACCTGGCGCCGGCACTGACGGCCTTCGGCAACACCAATCCGACCAGCTATTTCCGTCTGGTGCCGCATCAGGAGGCCCCCACCAACGTGTGCTGGGGCGACCGCAACCGCTCGGTATTGGTGCGTGTGCCGTTGGGCTGGACTTCGGGCAGCGATATGTGCGCCGAGGCCAATCCCGGCGAGTGTACGCCGGCCGAGGTGGATGCCTCGCGCAAGCAGACGTTCGAGATACGCTCGGCCGACGGATCGGCCGACATATACCAGCTGTTGGCCGGACTGGCCGTGGCCGTGCGTCACGGGTTCGAGATGCCCGACGCTCTGGAGGTGGCCGCGCGCACGTATGTGGACGTCAACATCCATTCGGAGGAGAATGCCGAGCGGCTCAAGTCGTTGGACACGTTGCCCGTATCGTGCCATGAGTCAGCGGCATGCCTGGAGCGCAGCGCGGAGGTGTTTCAGGAAAAGGGAGTGTTCTCGCCGGCCATGATCCGGGGAGTGTGTGCCCGACTGCGCGCACAGGACGACCGCGACGCGCGCGCCGCCCTGCAGGATCCCGACAAGATGCTGCGGATGGTCAAGGCCCACTTCCATTGCGGCTGATGCGTACAACCGGCATACGACACACATACACAGCCGACATATAAAGCTGACATATCCGGCTGACCTCTACAAGGCTTCTCTGTGAAAACAGGGGAGCCGACTTTTTTTGAAACAGTGAGGCGGGGATGGAATCTTATTATTTTTGCATATTTTTTGGCGATTATTTGGTAAATGATGAATTGCGTCTTATATTTGCCGATGATTTCGTAAGGAACGATGCCTTGGCGGAGTTGAATTCTGCAAAGAGACATCACCTAAACATCTAACCAATTATGCATCAAAATTCCACACTGCTGTCGGCATGCATTCTCATGCTTGCGGCTTCGGCATTGCCCGGAGTCAAGGCTCAAGCGGCCAACGACAACACAGCCTATGGAATTCTGGCTTTCAGCGACGAACAGTCGAGTCTGACCAACAATGTGGTGACATTCGATATTGTGAGCGATGCGGAGCCGGTTTTCCAGCGTGCCGTCGCTTTCTATGACACGTCTACGGCGGGTGCGTATGGCGGCGGATATTATTATATCGCCACCTCGCAGCCGTCGGGAAGCGCGGAAGTTCCCAAAACATTGGTAAGAGTCAGTCTCGCCGACGGCGTGACTGAGACGGTGGGCAACCTCACAGGCTACACCAATCTTATCAACGACATGACATACGACTGGTCGACATCGACGATGTATGCCATATCAAGGGTGGACGAGACCTACTCGGCCTTGTATACAATCAGTCTGACCGATGCCCGATCGACACGCATCGCCACACTCGACAGGAAATTCTTCACTCTGGCGGCGTCATATTCGGGCGAACTGTATGCCATAAGTTTTGCCGGAGATTTCTGCCGTATCAACAAGACTACGGGCGAGGTGACGGTAATAGGGAGCACCGGGCAGCATCCGCAGAAGTTCCAGAGCATGGAGTTCGACCACGCCACGCGTACGCTGTGGTGGATAGCCTCCACGAGGGTAATGAACGAGGGTGGCACCATAGAGGTGCCGGAGAGTTTCGTGGCTACGATCAACCCGGCAACCGGAGCCGTGACCCGTCATCAGGAGTTTGGCGACAACCAGCTTGCCGGCCTCTATATTCCATCGTTCGCGGCCGCGGACAACTGTCCGGCTCCCGTAATCGACGCGACAGTCACGGCCGCGGCCGGAGGCGAGGCGCAGGCATCGCTCTCATGGATCAATCCCACCAAGACATTCGGCGGCGACGTGCTGAAAGACATTACGCGTGTCGAGATTCTCCGTGACGGCAAGACCGTGGGATCGGTGACTTCCGCCCAGCCCGGAGCCCGCTCTGCATACACAGACGTAATCGGGGGAGACAAGGGCAGCAACCATACATGGCGCATCATAGCCCATAACGGCAACGGCCCGGGCGCCGCGGTGGAAGTCTCGGCGTTCGTAGGACGCGACGTGCCTGCCGCCGTCAGTGCCGTCAACGTGGAGAAACTGGGCCCCAACGCAGCCCGCGTGTACTGGGACGCCGTGACCACCGGAGTGAACGGCGGCTGGACCGATGCGGCCGGTATGCTTTACGACGTGGTGCGCAACCCCGGCGGGACGACCGTGGCCAAGGACCTGACCGCCACCGAATGGATGGAGCCGGGAGTGGAGACCTCGGGCACATGGACTTACAGCGTTACGGCCCACAACGGCATCGGCACTTCCGCGGCCACAGTCAGCGATCCCGTGATACTCGGTCCGAAACTTGGCGTGCCATACGTGTGTGACTTCGACAACCTGGGCCAGTGGACAGCCGTAGACCGCAACGAGAATGCCGACGGACAGCCCGTAGGCGACGGCAACACATGGGTATATTACAACCTCGCGTGGGCAAAGGCTGCGGGCGCATATATAATGACTTCCAACAATGCTGCCGACGACTGGCTGGTCAGCAACGAGATGGAACTTGAACCCGCCACCACCTATAAGGTAACACTCCGCTACCTGTCGCAGGGATCACATCCTCTTAAGGTATGTCTGCTGAAAGACGGCGATGTCACCGCTCCGCTCCAGGAAATAACGACACTTGATCTGGGTAAGGTGAATAAGACGGAAACGAAGGAGTTTACGTTTACGACCGGAGAGAATATCGGCGACTGTAACTTCGCGTTCCATGACGGCGCGGCCAAAGGCAACCTCTATTTTCTGATTGACCGTCTCGAGATAGAAAAGGTGGTGGACCGCAATCTTGTGGCTTCCTCGATTCGCGGCAATGCCAAGCCGATCGAGGGCAATCCTTACGGTTATTCCGTCACGGTGGGAAATAGGGGTACCAAGGATTATGACAGCTTTACCGTCGAGCTCCTTGACGGCGAGGGAAAAGTGGTTGCATCCCAGGCCGTGGCCGAGACGCTCGAGGCAGGGGCATCGAAAGACTATATCGTAGAGTATACTTTCCCCATAGGCTCAAAGCTCACGTCGCTCAGAGGCCATGTGTCGGCTGCGGGTGATGAGGTGGAAGCAGACGACACCACCGCACCCCTTGAACTGACAGTAATGCCGCTGGGCACACCCGAAGAGCTTGAGATCGGCAGCAAGACACTCACAAGCTACCGTGCGCCAATGAACCTGTACAGTAAATTCGGTGCGACCCTCAACATCTACTCGGCCTCGGAAATTCCAATCAAGAAGGGTCGTATCACAGGTCTCAAATTAGACTATAAGGGTAGTTATTCTCCGCTCAATAATGTGAAACTCAAGGTCTACATGGCAAATACCGACCGTGAGAAGGCTCCCGACGGCTGGATTCCTGTCGAAGATATGACGCTTGTGTATGAAGGTACGCATAATCTCGTCAGCTCGGCCAACGATGTACTCGACCTGACGTTAAGCCAGGCGTTTGAATATGACGGAAGGAACCTTGCCCTTTATGTAAAGACATCCCTCGAAAATTCAAATAGCGCCTATGCGTTCATATATCAGCCTTACTACACGAGTCCGGTGTCGGGCAACAAGGCCATATATTATGGGGCAGACAGCGATTTCGAAGTTCCGGATGCCCCGAACTCATCGTCAGGCAACAGTTATATACGCCTTATGGTGCAGTCGGCGGGCGCTTCCATTTCGGGTAAAGTGAAGGATGCGGCCAATCAGCCGGTTGCCGGCGCCGAGGTCTCAATTCAGGAGATACATGCGGTGACCAGATCGGCCGAGGACGGCTCGTATACGTTCAATTTCGTTCCCAACGACACCTATACGCTGACAGCCTCGATGTTCGGCTATAAGCAGAATTCGGAGGTGAAGGTGACTGTGGCCGACGAGAATATGACGGCTGACATCATTCTCGACAAGCTGCCGACTTATTCCGTATCGGGCCGCGTGCTTGCTCCCGACGGCTCGGCAGTGGAGAACGCCGATGTCGCCCTTAAGGGCTATGCCGACCTCGCCATGAAGACAGATGCTTCGGGTCGATTCCTGTTTGAATCCGTAGTTACGGCTCCCGGTACCACCGTCACGGTGACAAAGCCCTGGCATCTGGACAAGGTGCAGACCAAGGACCTGGACGAGAACTGGAACCTGGGCGACCTCACGCTTGAGTACGCACACTTCAAGCCGGCAAATGTATCGGTGCAGACCACCGACGAGACCTCTGAAATCGCGTGGGAGATTCCTTCGGCTCAGTCCGGTCTCGGATATGACTCCGGCAACGCCGATACACAGGTAGGCATACAGAGTCAGGCCGGCACCGTCATAATCGGTACGGTGTTCCGCACGCCAATGACGCTGAAGGGTGCCAGCTGGTACACCACCTTTGAAGGCGGCCCGCATAACTCCGTGAATATCTATATATTCGATCTTGACGAGGAGGGAAATCCCAGCGGAACGCTTCTGTACAGCCAGCGCGCCGTCCTGAACAGCGACAACCAGTGGAACAGCATCGAGATTCCCGACGGAGTCGAGGCGCCGCGCGGATGTTTCGTGTCGGTCAACTATCCCGGCTTCCATGGAATCGGCGTTGACCATTCGCCTAAGACCCATCCGTTCAAGGGAAATGTATATGCGTTCTCCACGGATTACAACTCGGGCGACTATATGTATCTGACCGAGGAGTCGCTTGGCGGCAATCTCATGATACGCTGCACGGGCGACCTTTATTCCGACGAGGGTATCCGCAACAGCGATGAGGAGTTCCCCGCCTACGCACGTTATAACGTATGGCGCTCCGCAGGCTTCGGAAACGAAGACTGGCAGCCGGTCAACTCCGAGCCGGTAGCGGGCCTGACGGCGGCCGATCCCACATGGGCCCAGGCTCCGGCAGGGGTGTACCGCTATGCGGTGTCCACGGTGTATCCCGACGGCTCCGAGTCGGCGAAAGTCGTGCTGCCTTACTACGTAGCCCGTCAGATGACCGGCAAACTTACGCTGAAGATCCGCACCAACTCGCATTCGGGCGACGCCAATGGCGCCGTTGTCTCGATAGCCGGTCAGGATCCCTTCGACTCGCGTAACGCTACGGTGGGCGAGGGCGGTATCGTGGAGTTCAACGACATCTGGCGTTGTCCCTACACAGTTGAGGTATCGTTGCCCGGTTATGAGTTTGACGCAAGGACAGCCGACCTCTATGCGGATAAGGACCTGAAGCTTGAGGATCTGGTGCTCCGCGAGATAATCGCAGTACCGGTCAACCTCAGCGTCAGCGGTGACGCCGAGAAGGGGTTCCGCCTGACATGGAACGAATCGGGCGAGATATTCGACGACTTCGAGGATCATGACGCCTTCGCCGTGGCCTCGGCGGGCGAAGTGGGCTGGCTGTATCGTGACGCCGACGGCAGCCGCACGTTCGCCGAGCAGGAATTTGACTTCCCGGGCCGAACGCAGCCCTGTTCCTTCATGGTGTTCAATCCCTGGCTGACCACGCCTTCGATGGCCGATGCCCGCTCGGCATCGCTGCCGTACAGCGGGAAACAGGAGCTGGCCTGCTTCGCGGGCCGTTCGGGCAGCGACGACTGGTTCATCTCCCCGCGCCTGACCTATCACAACGACTATACGTTCAGCTTCCATGCCCGCGGATATTCGCAGACATACGGCGAGGTGATACGTGTGGGTTACTCCATGACTGACACGGATCCGGAGTCGTTCACATGGCTTGCCGAGAATGTGGATGTGCCTAAACAGACATGGACCGAGTTCAAGTACACGGTGCCTGCCGGCGCCCGTTACGTGGCCGTGAATTGCGTGTCGCCCGACGGCTTCACTCTGTTTATGGACGATGTGACCATCTCCGGCGGCAACGATATGGCTATGAACACAGCCGTGTCCGGTCCGGAGGTGAAATACGAGGTGTCGCTTGACGGCGAGAAACTCGCGGATACCGAAGACTGCTCGTACATGCTGACCCCCGGATCGGGCGAGCATTACGCCGAGGTCAAGGCCGTATATGCGTCCGGTGAATCCGCTCCTGCCAAGATAGTGTTCGGCGAATCGGGCGTGAACGGCGTTCAGACCGATAAGATCAGTGTCCGGCCGAATCCGGCTCCGGGATACACCAACGTGCGCGGCGAGTTCAACCGTGCCGTGCTCTACGACCTTTCGGGACGCGCGCTGCGTGCATTCGACGGCTCGGACAGCCGCCTTGATCTCGGCGGCGTACAGTCGGGCATATATCTGCTCGTAATCGAGCCGCTGTCCGGCAAGCCTCAGACCGTGAAACTCACGGTGAAATAACCGTCTGTCCGGATAGACAATTCCAACGTACATATTGAAAGAGGCGTGTCCGACCGACGCGCCTCTTTTTTTCTCTGTCAGCTCCTGACTCACGATTATTTCGCCATGGATGCGGCGGCCTGTTACGTTGCGCAGGCATGGGGACGGTCACTCATGTCCGGGTTCTCCTGATTCTGGTTTCCGGTCCGCTTCTGATCACCAGCGGCACGGTCTCGACAGTGACCACGCTTGTATCCAGCCCCAGCGCGTTTTCGGTCGACTCGGATATATGCCGCAGCGTCTCATACGCGGCCATTATCTTGCGTTCGTATGCGTTGCAGATGCTTGCGGGGGAGAACACGCGGTGAATCAGGACGAACCGGAAGTCGCCCGGAATCCCATACCGTTTCATGGAGGGATACCTGCTGGTAAG
The DNA here is from genome assembly GCA_002361235.1 of Porphyromonadaceae bacterium UBA3318. Lineage (GTDB taxonomy): Bacteria > Bacteroidota > Bacteroidia > Bacteroidales > Muribaculaceae > Lepagella. The sequence goes on from DESI01000044.1 coordinate 24,687, forward strand.
CGAAAGGTCGCCGGACGCCACCAGATCCTCCACGATCTGCCTCAGGAATACGTTGATGCGCGGCTGCACCTTGAAGCCGAATCTGACGGTGACAAGAAAAACCGCATCCCTGACCATCGTGTCCACCGAATATTCAAGGGTATAGGGCATGTCGGTGCGCTCGATGCGGATGATCCAGTAATGGTCTGCCCGTTTAGGCTGTTTGTTTATTATCGAATACAGCAGTTTGCTTTCCACCATATTCTTTGCAGGCGCAAAGCTGATGTACACCACATTCGATGCATAGCGGGCTATTTCGTCATCGTCCCTTATCGCAGTAATCATGTCTATGTAATCGGGGAAATATTTATAATCCACATGTCTGCGATGGAATGAGCGTCCTTTGTCCCAGACAAACATTATGCAGAACAGCCCGCAGGCTATCAGAACCGTAAACCAGCCGCCATGCACGAACTTGAACATATTGGCGGCGAAAAAGGCTCCTTCCAACAGGCAGAACACAATGAAAAATGAGTAGGAGAGCCATGCTGGAGTCCCGATATTCCGCATATAACGCCACAGCAGTATCGTGGTGGCCAGCATCGTTATGGTAATGGCGAGACCGTATGCGGCTTCCATGCGGCCCGACGACTGAAACAACAGCACGGTGCCGACGCATCCCGCATACAGAAACATATTTATAGCCGGAACGTACAGCTGCCCCTTGACATTTCCCGTATAGCTTATCTTCATCCTTGGCCAGATGTCGAGATTCACGGCTTCGCCTATCAGGGAAAACACGCCGCTTATCAGCGCCTGACTCGCTATTATGGCGGCGACGGTGGCTATGACTATGCCCACGCCAAGAAAGCCCTGAGGCATCATTGCGTAGAACGGATTTACCAGACCGTCAATGGAACCGGAATGGGCCAGAATCCACGCGCCCTGTCCGAGATAATTGAGAATAAGCATGACCTTGACGAAAAGCCAGCTGAAAGTAATGTTGTAACGGCCGCAATGCCCCAGGTCGGCATACAGTGCCTCGGCGCCCGTGGTGCAGAGAAACACGGCTCCGAGTATGAACATCCATTCAGGACTGGTAGCAATCAGTCGGACCGCATACCAGGGGTTGAAGGCCTTGAAAATGGACAGATCGTTCCATACATTCATCAGGCCGAGGATGCCGAGCATCAGAAACCACACGAGCATTATGGGGCCGAAAAACCTTCCGATCTTAGACGACCCGGAACGCTGCACGAAGAACACCACGGTTATGATTACCAGCACAATGGGCACCACCGGCGTGGCGACATACAGTGAACGCAAGCCCTCGACGGCCGACGTGACCGTCACCGCGGGCGTTATAATGCCGTCGGCCAGCATCGCGCTGGCTCCGATGGCGGCCACCACGAACGGCCAGCCGCTTTTCCCGGTCTTCTTGACCAGTGAAAACAGAGCCATGATGCCTCCCTCGCCGTTGTTGTCGGCGCGCAGAGCTACCGACACATATTTGATTGTGGTCTGAAGGGTGAGGGTCCATATCACGCATGACACCGCTCCGATAATATAATCCCGGTCAAACTCAGGGTTGACGTCAAGGATGGCCTTCATGACATAGAGGGGCGACGTCCCGATATCGCCGAACACAATTCCGATGGCGACGAGCAGCCCCGCCGCACTCAACCCCGCGAACCTATTACCTTTCCGGCTCATTGCTCATCAAAATAAACGCTTGCACAATCGCAATATGGCCGATGGTCTCTATATAAGACCGCATTACATATTGCAATCTGACTTATCAATCAATTCTATAATCATCGCAACAATATAACGCCAAACCAATCCTGTAGGTTTGACCGATTGATGAGGTAGGGCGTTCCGGGGGGGCGAGACAGTGATAATCCGCCTTCCTGCGTTGTCGGCCTGCTACGGACTCTTACTGCCGACACCGGACACATTATAAGCCGAAAGCATCTGAATATCTGACGTTGCCCCGGGGAATATCACCGGTATTGCCAAAATCACAAACCATATAATATTGATCCGGGACATCGAAAGGTGCAATATACGCAATTCCGGGATTTCGGAAACGGATAGCCGTCGGAACCGACGCCGTGCCGTATGGGAAGGGCTTCGTAAAAAGCGTATCGACTAAAACAGGGATGTAGCCGGATTGATGGTATATATCTCCAGCACCGTAATTTAGGCTTGTGGGCGTGCTTCCTCTTCGAAGATGCGGTTGAATATCTCGTCGAGCCTGGGTTTGTCGGTCAGCAGGGCATGGAGCTTTTTCAGATTCTTTGCATTATCGCTCCATGGAATCCAGACCTTCAGATAGCCGTTCGGACCGTATTTATGATGGAGGTGCTCGATGGTGCGTTGATAATGTCCGGCGCGGTCAAGCTGCGGATAGTGAGCCAGCCCGTACTGGATGGTGCGGCGGATTATAGTTTCCGCGTTGATGAAACGGTCGGCTTCGGCGACAATCAATCCGTAGTCACTGCGCGGCTTCTGACTGTTGGAAGCCCGGTGGTCCTCGACTGCTTCGCCCATTATCCGAATCTGTTCAGGAGTGAAATGAGCCTTGACAAACTCGTCAGCTTCAAGAATCCGGCGCGAGTCCCGGTGATGATTCTCCCTGCCGTTGACCAGTCCGAGGTCATGGAATGCCGCTATGACATAAACCATACCGGCGTTCATGGACGGGGTATGCCCGGCGAGTTTCAGACTCTGTTCGATCACCATGCGCACGTGATTCTCCTGATGCGCCTTGTCAAAGGAGCAGTAGCGGGGGATAATCTCCCGCTCCACATAGTCGATTATTTCCGGAGAAACCGGCGTCAATTTCAATTCCTCCATATTATCGCTTCTGAGCGTAAATGGTAAGGAACAACGCAATGGCAATGCTTGACAGGATTGCCGGAAGGTCGGTGTCATCGTAAAACAGTGCCCTTGTCAGCCAAAAGATTCCGCAGATTCCTGACAGTATTCCTGCTGCCAGGCAGATCCGTTTGCCTGTGATTACTACTTTCTTATCGTTTTTGATTTCCATGTTATTTACTCAATATCATCTTTTTCGAAGACTTGTCTTTCCATTTTCGCCGGCGCCATTTCTGCGCCAAAGAGGGCCAAGACCTGATTCACTTTGTCAAGGCGAAGGGTCGGTTTCCCTTGTTCAAGTTCGCGGACAAAGCGCAGACCCACCCCGGATTTCCGGGACAGGTCAACCTGCGTAAGCCCGAACTGCTTACGCATCTCCTTAACGTATTTAGCCAACAGAGTCATGCGATATACCCTTTTGGGTGCAAAGATAATGGAATTGATTCAAATTACACCATTATGGGTATAAAAGATTTCGCAACAGCGTGGATTATACCGTTTGGGGAATATTCATGCTAAAGCGGCAAGAGGCTGGGCGGTCTGCATTGTTGGCGGCGGTTATGCCGTCATAAGGTGACGGTTCAGGCACTGGCACCTTTCGACCGCATCGCGCCTACGGGCAACTGCGGAAATAACATTAGTGATCCATCAGTTCCATAGTATGACATAATAAACTTTTCTGCAAAAATAATGAGAGTTCCTGAAATTTTCAAATAAAAAGTATGATAAATAGCACTTTGAGGAGGTTTGTCCTGATTAGCCTGATTAGGTGAGTATAGAGTTTCCGATATTGCTGCTTAATCCGGATTGATGGCGGTTTTGATTACGCCATCGGCACGGTTGGCGAATAGGTCATAGGCTTCCTGAATGCGGCTGAGAGGGTAGCGGTGAGTTATCAGATGGGTGGTGTCAATCTTGCCTTCGGCTATAAGCTGCATGATATTGTAGCAGTCGCAGGCATCGACACCGCCGGTCTTGAACGTCAAGTTTTTGCCATACATCCACGGCAGCGGCAATATCTGTTCTTTCTCATAAAGAGCGACAATCGTGACGATGGCATTGGGCCGGGCACAACGCCATGCGAGTTCAAACGTATCCTCGCCTCCGGCAACTTCAATCACACGGTCGGCGCCACGACCATCAGTAATCGATTTGAGAAAATCAAGGCATTTTATCGGCTCTAATACCTTGACATTTGGATAATGCCGGCGCACGAAATGCCGTCGGCTCTTGTCAGCCTCGCAAACGACTATCTTATGAGGCTGATACAGCTGCACGCATTCCAGCGTGCATAAACCCGTCGGTCCTGCACCAATAATCAGCACGGTATCTTCCTCGAAAATTTCGGAAATTTTGGCAGCCCAATA
>DESI01000044.1:29108-33891 GCA_002361235.1 Porphyromonadaceae bacterium UBA3318
GTCGGTCCTGCACCAATAATCAGCACGGTATCTTCCTCGAAAATTTCGGAAATTTTGGCAGCCCAATAACCGGTGGCGAGAATGTCGCCGACAAACAGAGCCTGTTGATCGCTGACATTATCGGGAATCGGAGTCAGACCATTATCGGCATACGGCACGCGGACATATTCCGCCTGACCGCCGTCTATGCGACAGCCCAGCATCCAGCCTCCGGAGGTGCAGTTGTTCACATATCCTCGCTGGCAGTAGAAGCACTCGCCGCAGAACGTCTCGACATTTACGGCGACCCTGTCGCCCGGCTTAACCTTGCTGATTCCCGAACCGACGGACTCAACAACGCCAACCAGTTCATGCCCCACAGTAATGCCAACCTCTGCCTGAGGCACAGCCCCATGCAGAATATGCAGATCCGACGAACAGATGCTTGAAAGGGTAACCCTCACCACGGCATCCTTCGGATTCAAAACTTCCGGCTTCGGTTTCTCAATCAGCTCAAACCGTCCCGGTGCAGAATATGTCAATGCTTTCATCTTATTAATTCGTTGTAGATTTTATCATCCAACACCCTTTATTCTTGACGCTTACTTTTGAATTCTCAGCTATGATCCTGGGTTTGGACTGTTTACGCGATGGAGTAAAGCTCAAGCTCGAAAATGAGGGTGGAGTAGGCGGGGATATCGGGCTGGGCGTATTTGCCATAGCCTAATTCCGAGGGGATGTAAATTTCCCATTTGTCGCCTACGCACATGTGTTGCAAGGCAATGATCCAGCCCTCTATCAGCTCGTTGAGCCGGAAAGCGACGGGTACGCCGCCGAGGCTGCTGTCGAACTGCTTGCCGTCGATGGTGCGGCCTGTATAATGGACTGTGACGACACTTCGCTCCATGGGATGCTTACGGTCATTCCTGCCGGGGCTGATCACCTTGTAATATATACCCTTGGGAAGCGGCTTGACGCCATCTTCCTTTGCCTTGGCTTCCAGCCACGCCTTGTTGGCCTGCGCGTATTCTTTCTTGTTCATATTGTGTACAATACTGCGTTGTGTAGATAGTTATTCTTCAAAGTGAGAGTCTGTAATGGCTCAGTTGGGGATGTATGTCGAGACAGTTACGAGGTAAGGAAGAACGCTCCTTACATTCTGCATAATATTCGACAGAGCCTGTATGAGGCTATAGTTCTTGGATCCCAATGGATTTGAAATACTCATAGGTGGGGTTGTAGTAATCCGGTAGGCGAGTGTTGTCCTCCGGAAATCCGTCAGGTGTACGGTTTTTGTTTCCTTCGGGTACGCATATTATAATGCCTTGACGAGCACGAGTCAAGAGCACACGGTAGGCATTCAACATATATTTTTGCGTTTCATAATTTTTCTCTGGAATCCATTGAGTTTTTCCATTAAATTTCCAAAACGACCATTTGCCATTATCATACCGCATATCGGCATCCCATAAGATACATGCATAATCAACTTCAAGACCTTGCACCTGTATTTCTGTTGCCGCTTCTTCCAAATAATTTGAAGATCTGACATCTGTCTTATCCTCGAGGAACCAATGTACAGCATTATCTTCACTTTGTGGTAATACGTGTACAGCCAATGGTTTAAAACGCGCTGATACTTTAGAAATCAATATTCCTGTCTTTTGTGTTCCTCTTGCCTGTTGCCGAAGCCATGCTCGTGCTTTGTCCATATTGCGTGTCAGAACAATAGGATAGCCATGATTCACAACACTTTTATATAGCCTTGAAGCGTCAGGGTTAAATGACAGCAATGAATGTACAAAGGCTGATAATGTTTCGGCTCTGAATGAACGGAGACTTACGCCAAGATGAAGCTTGTCGGAAAATGATACATTGGGATTACTTCCTAATAATTCGTTTACCTTGCCTTCCGCATATTCCGGCTCTGTCAACTTATCTGAAATATAGACATTCCAATGTGGGAATTGATCATTAAGAGCTGAGATCCATTCCGATATGCCGGCTTCTCCGGTATTTATTTCTTGACCGCCTCCTATGAGGCATACTATAGTAGCCCAGTCTTCGCGTTGGTCGAGAGACCACATTAGAAATGCGGCCTCAGACATCGGAAAGTCCTGAACTTTTAGTTTGTTTCCATAGGTTCCCCCTCGTTTTAAATAATTGGCTATACGCTTATGAGTCCAGGCTCGTTGTGCCTCGTCGAATATCGCAACATGTTCAACCTCTCCATATCCACTTTGCTTAAGCTTGACTGCTTTCTGCGGGTCGATTTCAAGATGTCCGTTTTCAATGGGATTCTTAATTTTAGCAAGCATATTATCCCTATAACGGTGTATAATCTGTATGAATTTGCTTACCTCCCGACGAGAATCCGTAATATTCTTCTTGTCACCGTTTTCTTTTGCTTTTTTGTAATTGTCTCGGGCCAGAGCCTCTGTAAGAACTGCAACCAAAGGACCATTACCTGACAGATATACTGCTCCATCCTCTTCGTTGAAAGTCCCGTTGTCCTGATAAGATTGTTTAACTGCTACATCAAGCCCGACTAAGGTCTTTCCGGCACCGGGAACTCCTGTGACAAAGCATATACTTTTTTCACCGTTCTTTTTAGAACGGTTGATTATTTCAAGAATATATGAAATCGTAGCGTCGGTGGTAACTTTATCCGCTTCATGGCGTGTTATATCCTCTACGGAATGGTTTTCGTATAGAGAACGAGCTGCTTCGATAATAGTGGGAGTTGGGGTATAAGGACTAATTACCCAGTCTCGAATCGACTCCGGCCTAACTGCATTAGCATGAAATAAAGCGTTTTTAATTAAATTCTGTAAATCTTCAGTTCCCGTTATTAATGGGTTATAAATAGAATCATTATACACTGAAGATTGGAATACATTTGATGAAGATTTGTGTTTAGTCGGAATCAGGATGGGCACAATCGTTCTGTCATGGCTATAGAGATGGAAATTCTTTAAATCGAGTGCATAATCCATGACTTGCTCTACATCTGTCTGCAATGCATCCTTTTGTCCGACTTTGAATTCAAGACAGAAAATTATGCCCCGAAGAAGTAGAACGACATCTATTCGTTTGCCTAAACGTGGAATATCATATTCAAATATAATCTCGGCATCTTCATCTTTCCATGGCGTAAGAACTGCTTGTAATATTCTTATTTCATTCCACCAGGCCTCGTTGGTAGAAGTAAGAGTCTGACCGTGATATGCGTTGTGGATGCTTCCTAATATAGTATCTGAGTTGGTATTGATGAATGATTTGAAATCAGACTGATATAGGCATCGATTGGATTGTTTTTTAGGCATATAGTGTAATGCATTTAGTAGATAGTTGTCAGTCTCCTTCAAAGTAGCCGGTATCGACACGCTTTATCGTGTACGAGTGTTGCGAAATAACTCCGACATTATATTTTATCATGTACTTTGCAAGTTGTTTACCATCAATTAGTACCAGCTTAAGGCTTTTGTTAGATGCAACGACATCAAGAGCTGCTTTTGAGAAGCCGGATGTCGTAATATATACACCTTTGGATGCCCCTATAGACATGAGAGCACCCATGAACTTATGAATATCAGGAGCTCCTACAATGTTTGATTCTTTCCACCGTTTGGCTTGAAGGTATACTTTGTCTAATCCAAGTGCATCCTCCTTTATAATCCCATCAATGCCACCATCGTTGGAGAATTGGGTGACTTTTGCAGCATCCTCAAAATCACCGCCATAACCCATGGCGACTAGTAAATCTACTACAAGCTTTTCGAAAAACTGAGGTGCTTGTTCGCCGATATATTGCAATAAATCATCTACAAGTTTATTGTTTAGCTGGGTAAATGCATCTTCGATTTGATTCATTGGGTCTGATGCATCATGGGTTTCATTCGAAACGCTTACGTGTGTGTCTTTCTTTTTTGTTTTTGCGAATACGGCAAAGCCTGGATAGTGCTCAATTAAAAATTTCTGTGTAATATCAGTTTCTCCTGATTCCAGAAGATTCGTGCCTAATTGCGAAATGACATAATATCCTCGACTTGGCGAATCAAGAAGCCCGGCTTTTAGAAACCATGTGCGAGCCCATCCGCAACGTCCATGATGCCGATTCTGTCCACTTGTTTCATAAGTCTCCGAAAGTTCGTCATCTGTTAGATGCATAGACTGGCCGAGTTCTTCGCAGACTTGTGAAATATTGCGAACTTTTCCATCTCCCATCAATTTGAGAAATGGATATAAGTATTTTTGAAAGGGTGGTATCATTTCACAGATTAAAGGTATTTGATGCCAGATTCATAGCTTGTTACTGTTTTAGAGTCATTGCCATAACAATTAATGAATAGCCATCGGGTGTTAGTTGTATTTGGTTGTACAAAAATACGAATATTTTATGAAGTAACAATCAAAATTTTGCAAAACAAGGGAATTGTAATGAAATCCTACTCTCAACCGGCAACTGCAAAATTAGCGATTTTTCGAAAAAAGACAATTTTAGGGGATTCAAAATTGAGTTTTTTCCGAGGTCTACGGTTAATCTTATACTGGATTTTGCGAATGAACTCATCGGTCAAGGTTGAAAACCGTTCCTTTTGGGATGTATTGACGGATGTGTTTATTGGCATTCTCTATTGCCCCTTTCTGCCATGAAGAATAAGAGTCCGCAAAGAACACGAGGTTTGGATTTCGTGAGCCCTTAGGAGCCAAAGCTTTGGAAATCATCTTATGGGCACAGAATTCACTACCGTTGTCGGTCGTTATCGAACGGACTGTGTGCCGATGCAGTGCGTAGAACACG
>DESI01000019.1:0-1457 GCA_002361235.1 Porphyromonadaceae bacterium UBA3318
CTGGCTGTGAAAGATACAAAAAAATCGGGGGCCTGTCGTCGACAGACCCCCGATTTCACAATCAGGCATCCAGTACCTGTCTTGTTTCCATAATCTCCAAGCTGAGGTTCAATGATTTCAACAGTTTCTCAACTGTGTGTATCGACGGGTTGGCATAGTTGCCTTCAATCGACTTGATCATCCTAACACTGACCCCGGAGATATCGGCAAGCGACTGCTGCGTTAGCCGCAATTCCTGCCGACGCTTTCTGATTTCTTGTCCAATGTCCATAGTGCTTGGTGTTACTGGTAGTCTTCTTAATAATATCCAGACGGCTCTCCGTCTCATTCTCATTGTGTTGCCTCGCGGCGATTCGGATATAACTGTCGCAAGGCTGTTAAGTTAGCTCTTGTTTAATATCGCGAATTTAATCAAAACAACTCAGATTTCCAAAAATATCACCTTAAAACTTGATAAATTTGCCGTTTTAGGATTTGTTAACAATTAAATGCCTGAGCTGGGCAGTGTGTTCTCCTAATTTTGCCCCAGTAACCCAAAAACGATACATCAACACAAAACTCAACCGTTATGAAACCTATAAACAAAGAGACTCTTGCAGACTGGGCCGACCGTAACCGTGGATTGATAGCCATATATTGCATAGGAATCGCCGTAGTATTGCTTCAGCTGCGCAGCATGATGTAATGTCGCTTCGTGCAGGCAGCGGCAGCCTTCAGCTTAGCTGGACGTCTTGTTGAACCGTGCCGAGCGGGGAGAGTAGGCCAGCGAGATCATATAGTCATCGCTGCGGTACGAATAGACTATGAACTCGCGTTCGTTGCCGTCTGCATCAGTGACCTTGACGCGACCGTAACTGTTCTGGTCAAAGTCAGGGAATTCAGCCTTATCATATACCGGTGTGGCAGGTCCGACGGCGGGCATCTTCACGATGGCGATGTTGTCGCGCAGGTCGACGCCGGCGGTGAGGGCAGCCTTGTAGGCCGCTTCCTTGACGGTCCAGGCCAGGATATTGTCTGGTACGGAGTCGGCGGGAATGATCTCCAGTTCCGCAGGCGACAGAAAACGTTCGCGCACCTTCAGCACCTGTTCGCGGTCGCAGCGTTCGGCGTCGATGCCGAGGGCCGCGCGGTCGGAATATTCAGCCAAAGGCACTTCGGGTGTGTCGGGCAACGTGGCTATCGCCAGCAGTCCGGGGCAATGCGTCAGCGATATACGCGCCATGCTGCCGGCCACGTACGGTGCTCCGTTGTCAAAGTGGCGTATCTCGCGATAATTCTCCTTGCCGTTCTCGCCATATATCTGGCGCGCCATGTCCATCCATGCCGGCCCCTTGTAATCGTCTCCCTCGGTGATTTCCTCCACCTTGATGCACGGCAATGTCGGGTGCCGCCAATACACGAAGTCTTCCATTGTTTTTGTACTGATTTTTTCTCGATTTATCCCGATTTATCCCGAT
>DESI01000019.1:1752-17105 GCA_002361235.1 Porphyromonadaceae bacterium UBA3318
GATTTATCCCGATTTATCCCGATTAATCCCGATTAATCCTTAACTTCGGGCGTATCTTTCACCACCTTGACCTCCACGATGCGGTGGCGTTCCATCTTCAGGACGTTGAAACGCAGGTTGTCGCGGCGTATAATCTCGTTAGTGGCAGGGAAATCGCCCTTTATTTCCAGCAACAGTCCGGCCAGGGTCTCGGCATCGCCGATGTCGCCGAGCGACTCCTCCTTGATGTCCAGCGCCTCGCAGAAATCCTCTAATGGAATCTTTGCGTCGAATATATAGGCGTCAGGTCCTATCTGGCGGTACATCTTCTCCTGCTTGTCGTCGTATTCGTCGTCGATGTCGCCCACAATCTGCTCGATCACATCCTCCAAGGTGACGATGCCCTGCGTGCAGCCATATTCGTCGATGACGATGGCTATGTGTATCTTGCGCTTGCGGAAATCCTCAAGCAGGTCGTCTATCATTCGCGACTCGGGCACGAAATACGCGTCGCGCACCAGCGACTGCCAGCGCGGTCGGTCCGTTGCGTCCAGGTAGGGGAGCAGGTCCTTGCTGTACAGGATACCTATTATTGTGTCCTGCGTGGTGTCGTACACCGGGATGCGCGAATAGCCCGAATCGAGTATCACCCTGATCACCTCGTCCCAGTCGTCGTGCACTTCGATGGCCGTGACGTCCACGCGGCTTATCATGATTTCGCGCGCGTCCTTCTCGCCGAACGACAGGATGCCTTCCAGCATCTCCTTCTCGTCCCCCTCCTTGACGTCCGATATCTCCAGCGCCTTTTCCAGCTCGTCGGTGGTGACGTTCTGTTGCTTTTTGGTCACTACCTTGTTGACTATAACGGTGGAACGTACCATCAGCTTGGAGAGCGGCGCGAACAGCTTATACAGAATCATGACGCCGCCCGACGTCATCCTGACCCACCACATAGTGCGTCCGCGTGCCACGAGCTTCGGGAATATCTCGCCGAACAGCAGCAGCAGGAAGGTCATGAACACCGTCTGTATCAGGAATTCGGCCACCACGCTGTTGAACGTGACCACCTGCGAGATGGCGAACGACAGGATGACGACCATGGTGATGTTCACCAGGTTGTTGGATATCAGAATTGTGGCCAGCAGCTGTTCGGAATTGTTGATGAGTTTTGATGCACGGACCAACGCGGGGTCGTCCGACTCCTCCACCTCGTCCACCTCCTGCGGATTAAGGCCGAAAAAAGCAATCTCGCTTCCTGACACGAATGCCGAAAGCAAGAGGCATATCACCACTATCAATATGAGGAAACTCCAGGCTACCCAAGTACTGTGTTCGGGAGCATGAAATGTAATAGCTGAATCGCACAGCATTCCCGGCAGTCTGCCGATGATGCCGCATAACACTCCGGCCATATCGGCCGGCAAAGGATCTGGGTCCAAATCTAAAGTTTGTTGGTTAAGACTACAAAATTATAACTTTCAAGCGAGATATGCAAATATACATGCGCCGAAGCAGAAGTGTAGCAGAAGCAGAAGCCGGCACCGGGGAAGATTAGGGAAGATTCGGCGCCGGAGGAGAAAATGCCGGATTGCCGGTCAAAGAATTGCAATTGGTGTTGTCAAATCATTGAGGATATAGATGTGGTCATTCCGGTTACTTACGGCACATCTCCAGTGGTTTGTTCAATATTTGCTGTCACCTTTATCGCTGGAGGCTTTTCTTTCTGATTATAAGACCTTCATAAAAATCTTCGCCGGATATTTTGTCAAATATTGTATAATACAAACCATTGTCATCTCTACCGTCGGAGTCATAAGCATTGAATCTATTATCCCATATATGACCCTTGACAGGCCTTATATTTCCAATCACATTATATTTGACATTACCTTCTTCATCTTCTTCCCTTTCGAGGACCTCGAATATATCATTATCACGTACATTCTCTTTCATTCCGATTTCCGCGAATATGATATCTCCATCCATCCGCAAGTCTGTCTTGATTCTAAAATCCGGACAGATGTCCTGAAGACTTGCGATATTCATGTCCATGATTCGAGCCATGGCTGTCTTTACCAAATCTTCGTTGCTCTTGATTCTATGATCCCGTTTCTGTTTATATTGCTGTGACGAACTTCCCACATATTCAAGTCGGAACGTCGAGGTGTCGTCCTTGAACAAGGCTGACTTGTCGGAGTCCTGGTTCTCTATATACATGGTATCATAGAACTTACCGGCAGTTTCTTCATTCCAGACAAGTTTATACAGATATGTCTTACACATTAATTCATAGCTGTTACGGCGTGTGTCACCTGAATGATACTGTCGGTTGTATTCGCTTAATGTAATGCTGTCGTTAAGGTTGATTATATCATCATCGGATATATTGGATTTCTTGTTGAATGACATCTTTTTCGTAAGTTCCTTATCCATCGGAACAAAATCATGTACAGCCACGAACGAATAATTGAGCAATCGCTCTCCTCCGTCCGCCAGATAGGCCTCTCCGCGAAGCATCTTCCTCGCGACACGGGCGTCATTCATGGTCGCATTGTAACATCCCCTCCTCTGGATCAGGCTCATGTCGAATGTCCCTGTTACTTTATTGTATGAGAACCACTTGGCAACCATCTTTTTAGCCACCTGCGCATCTGACAGAAAATAGTCGATTCTCTGCTTTGCAGACAAGTCATCGGACGCGAACTTAATAAAATTGACACCAAGATTATGGTCGTTCATGTGGTTAGACAGCGGAATCGACTTATATTCATGTTCCAGTTCACGAAAATATGTCTTGTGCGGATAAGACACCATAAACTGGCACAACGACACCCGCTCATAGCGAGTGTCGTCTTTATCCGCTTTTACACCTTCCGGCAAAGTCAGTATTGCCGAAAGCACGAGAGCCATCTTAAAAATCCCAATCCTCATCGATATCGTATGATGTCTTGTCGACCTTTTGCGGTCGTGCCGGATGTGTCTTCATGAAATTAGTTACCAGGTCGCCCATACCCATGGCATCTTTCATGTCTCCCTTAAGGAATTTTGCAGCGGCCTCATTCTTTTTATCATGATATTTATATTTCTTCCAATCCTTCACAACTTCCAATTGCGCATTTGCAGGGATGATGTCAAATTCGCTGTCCGACACCTCCCGGGGTGTGATGGATAAAATTTCGTTGCATACAAACTGCGCGTATGGGGCGGAAGTCGTCATAGTATATTTAGTCAATACGCCCGGTACATTCATGCCGGCATTCAACACTTCCAGCGCCGCAGGTGAAAGTCCGAAGTCATCTTTTATGACCCAACCCGATAATTCCATACCCACTGCCGCCGATTTGTCGCTTATATATTTTATGGCTGTTGTTCCAAGCATTTCCCGTGTCTGATCGGTTTCCTTGGCGGGGAATTGAAAAGCCGATGCGTTGTATTTTACAGCCGGACATGAGTACCCGGAATTATCGGAAGACGCATATTCAGTCATCATGCCGTCTTTCAGAACAGTAATCGTTCCCTTTCGGCCATCCTGAATCAACATCTTGTCTCCCTTCACTATCATGGTGCATGTGTTCTCACCATTGAATACCAATGGCTGCGAGGCAAGCACTTCGGGTGATATATTGCGAAAACTTCGATATTTGATCTCGCCTTCGAATCCCATGGCCGACATCATTGATGTCAGCACAATCATCACTAATAAGGTTCTTTTTCCAATCATGTTGTTATTTTTTTGTTTGTCAATGTATCCAATTGATTATCGCTGCGGGTCGGCGCAGTGACGATGCATAAACCGCTGCTATTTCTTTAGCTGTCTGTAACTGTAACTTGCGCAAATCCATATTGCTCCTGTATTCAGAGTGCAACACAAAATTCCGTTCCTTCTTCATCGCCTGCCCTATTTCTTCCATCAGTTTCTCGGCACCTCCATGAGCCGATGAATTTGGCTTTATCTGTTGAAGATATGATAATGCATTCCTTGCGCCGACAGGATTGGGCGAACCTTTCCATATTGCGCTTGCCTTGGACAGCAATTCCATACCGTCATAATCGACATATGACTCATACATTGCAGGAATCAACTCCATGCAGGCTTGCCATCCTTTGGAACATTCAGGGACTTGGCACAATAACCACAAGGCTTTGTCATATTGTCGCAAATCTGATGCCTGCTTTGCCTTTTCAATCAATTGCGGATACGAATTGTCATAATACTCTATGATTCTCGACTTCCCTTCCTCTATGAATTCTCTGATGTTCTCGTTTTTTGCATTTACCTGACCTAACGCGTTGATATATGCGCGCAGTCTTGAAGTCCCGACACCCCGTAAGTCAAGACTCACAGCCGAGTATATGGCTTTACTTTCCATGTCGCCGATGTAAATTGTCAACATCGTGTGCAGGGCAGTCCTGACGGGAGGACCGGCCAATACATCTTCATATACATTGCTGAATTTACCCGTAAGAAAAAAGCGTCCGGCCATTTCCCCCTGGGCGACTCCGGCACGAGAGGCTATCTCCTTAAATCTTGAAGACAGTGCATCAAGAACTTCATTCGGAACATCTTCAGATTGCTCCGATCCGACTATCGTCATGTCAATTACACATGCATTGCCAATGGATAGGATTGACAGCAGTATTCCGACTATTATCCACCGTTGCATACTATATTATTTTTCTCCTAAGATGACTTCCACACGTCCAAGACCCTTAGTTATCAATTTGACGGGAATGTTGTATGGAGGTTTGCTTAGGAATTTGCGTAGGCCTACGGCAAAATTACGAGTGTCCATTGCGTTGCCGTTTTTCTGGAACAGCGGTATCCGTACCTGCTCGAAACTCAGCCTTTTGTCCGTGGCATCCGAAAGGCTGTACCTGTGTTTTACAGTGTTGTCTGCCATCCAGTCATCAATTATGTCCGTCAGTTCAGCTCCGTTAAACTCATCGTCGAATGACAATCCTGCAGCAGTGTCAAATATGGCTACGTTCATCACTACTTCCCGGCCATTTTCAAGCATATCGTCAAAATGAGCCTGCAATTGAGCCAGAAAATTGTCCATGTGCTGCACAACTGCTTCTTCCAGCAATACTGCTTCATCGGCCGAAAACGAGGGTGTGCCCGTTCCTTGTGCTGCCGCCACTTGTTTGTTGGAATATGCGTCAATTCCACGCAGAGTGTACGTCACCGACTTTTTAGGCCCCCGTTGATTGATTTTCCA
Source organism: Porphyromonadaceae bacterium UBA3318 (assembly GCA_002361235.1). Classification (GTDB taxonomy): domain Bacteria; phylum Bacteroidota; class Bacteroidia; order Bacteroidales; family Muribaculaceae; genus Lepagella. The sequence goes on from DESI01000019.1 coordinate 6,951, forward strand.
TGCCAATTCCACCATTATATCCGCCTTGGCTCTTCTCAATAACTTTTCAATGGGCGTTTCTGCCAGTCCGCTGCCTCCGCGACTCACGGTCATTGCATCTTCAGCTTCCGATCTGTTGATGTCCCGTATGGCAGATTGCATATCCTTCAACGGGAATTGACGGTCAGCCATGAGACCTCCGATTTTAGTCACGACATTCAGCAAATCGGAATTCCCTTGAAATGCGGTTTCATAATCAGGAACCTTCGATACTTTCCCCTGATTTTCATAAGTCTGAAAGTATCCTCGCTCCATGCACCAGGCTTCGGCCGGGATAACCATGAGTGTCGGTTTCTTGGCCTGCGAGTAAACGGATATGTCAGACAATACCCCAATTATAACTATGATTATCCACTTATATATTGTTCTCATTTCAGTCCGGTATTATTTTATCCATGACAAGTTGCCTTCTAAGCCCTTTAATATCAACTGTTGCTACTATGGACCAATTCTGCATTGATTCGGCCTTTGCGTGTATTTGATTCGGATCGGCTTTGCTGGTTTCAATGTAGCGTGAATAATTTGACGGATTCCCTAATAAATCGTTGAAATAATCCGGATTTCTTTCACGAACGTTTGGCTCCGATATTAAAGGACTAACAAAACAACTGCCGTTTATGCCTTTGAACACCACTGTTTCCAATGCGTTCCTTTTTGCATTCTCTATAGCGGAATTTTTATTAGAACCCATCCCCCAGGAACGCAAAACCAAACTTCCGTCACTATTATAGGAGATGCATTCGGGTTGCATTTGCACATAGGCATATTCTGATGGTATCTGTATGGTGGTCTTGCAGGAATTCAGCATACATAATGCAACCATCGCTGACAAATACAACCCAACGGCTTTTAGAGCTTGTTTAATAACTCTTAATGTATTCATGTTAGAAGATTTAAAAGATGCTGTTCAGATTCTTGATCACACCCGCATCTGTCAGGTATTTTCGCAATGATTCCTTTCGTACATTAGCAATAGCAGATATTTTATATTTTTTGCCGGACTTCAAAACCTGTCTTGTGCCGGGTATAATATCACCGAATGTTGAGGCTGTGCCATCCTTGGAAAAAAAGTTGCAATAGAAGTCCAGATGTCTTACCTCATCCTGTGCGTTTGATGACATTGGTTTCTGAGTGTGATTATTATCCGTGATCACGAACCCTCGGAAGATTACCCCATGGACTGCTGCCGTTACCAATTCTGAATCGTCAAGATTCTTATTGTTGCTTGAAACTGTAACCTTGACAAGATAATTGCCTTGCGAGGCAATACCGGCACCTTCCACAATATAGTCTCTGTCGAAAATCTCGCAATCTTTGGGCAATACGGGCAGCGACCCTGACAGGAATGCACATAGCAGCAACGAAATTCTGAATGGTTTCATCACCTTAAAATTGCTATGGGCTCACTCATAGACGTTTATATACAATAAAGCGTGAGAGCCGTACTGTTGCCCTTCCGCTCGTTGAGGCTTTGGAATACCCGGTATAGCAGAATGGGCAAACAACGCAGAAGCCTCACACAGAATATGTATCATTGATGCTTCATGCGGTTAAGCATGAAGACAATGGAATATACATATCCACAAGGCATCTACCGCTTGCCGATTTCCCGACTATACCTAAGAAATTTTCCAGATTTCAACGAGTCAAGAAATAGCGCAGTAAACGCTTTTCATTATGTCCGCATCCCGCCACTGAACCCTGACCGGGCTTCTGCGTTACGGTCTGCGATTGCAAATTTAATCAATAAATTTGAATAGCAAGTTGTTTTGTTTAATTAGAGCGTGTTAAAAAATATTAATAAATCGCGTATCCTTTATATATCCCTTCAAAGAGCAGAATCCTTTGGACTGTCACTTGATTTGCCGACAAATCGGCGCGTCAATCGGCGACGCGGACCAGCTGCGAGGCGGGGTCGTCCTCGAATACGTAGTAGAGCCAGCCGCGGACGGCGGTGTAGTGGGTGGTGTCCTTCAGATAGTCTACGTATCGCTTCACCTGGGCGTCGTGGCGACGGTCCATCCGTTTGCCGAATTTATAGTCCACGATGTCGGCCGAGCCGTCGGGCCATATCATGATGCGGTCGGGACGGCGCATGTCGTTGCGGTGATTGAGCAGCGGGCGTTCGGTCACGACGCGGCAGCCGCCTCCGAACCATCTGCGCACTTCGGCCGGGGCGTCGTGCAGGCGTTCGGAGAGTTTGTCCACATACGAGGCACCTTGTGGCACCAGGCCCAGGATGACGGCGCGGCGTATCTCGCGCGGCAGGTCGGCCAAAGTCACGACGCGCTCCATTATGCCGTGGCATACGTTGCCCATGGAGCGCGGGTCGCGGCTGTCATCGTCGTCGTAATCCTCGCTGTCCACATACTGGGTCAGGTTGTCCACGCGGCATTTGATGCTTTCGGGAGGCATGGCCGACATATATCCCCGTACGTTGCGCGCCTCCGGTTCGGGGTGTCCGGAATTTTCGGCCAGCCTCTTTTCCTCCTCGTGCCGTTTTCGGGCCAGGACGGTTTCAGCCGAGGGCTGTTCGCCGTATGTGACGGTCACGCCATCGTCGCTGTCGAATGAGTCCGGATAGCACAGGTGCTCCGCGGGAGTCCATTCATCGCGTCGCCACCGGCCGCCGTCGCATGTGTCACATTCCATAAAATCAAGTACGAATCCGGCCAGGCTGCGCACCGGTTTGTCGGCATAATCCTTCTCCGGCATACGGTCGTAGACGTACAGTTCGTGCTTGGCGCGCGTCAACGCCACATACAGCAGGTTGAGCGTGTCCATGGTCTCCAGGTCGTAGTTTTCGTACAGCAGGTCGCGCAGCGAAGTCTCCTTCAGCTTTTCCGTGACCTGCACGGGTACGTATGGAGGGAAGCGGTCATCAATGTCTTTGTCGGCGAGTTTCAGCTGCGACTTCGGTACCCAGCGCCATTCCTTGCCGCTGACGAAGTCGCCAAGCCTGGTCTTGTCCGACAGCGGATGGGTGATGATCACCACGGGGAACTCCAGACCTTTGGATTTGTGTGTGGTCATTATGGCGATGGCGTCCAGGTCCTCGGGCGAGGATATGGCCAGGGTGCGTTTCTTGCGTTCCCACCAGGCCAGGAAAGAGGGGAGGTCGGCCGGATGACCGTCGCAGTATTCGATGACGGCATCCTGGAACGCCGCCAGGAACGCGGCCTGGTCTATGGCGAGCTGCCGGAATTCGCCGGCCATGAAATTGGCGATTATGGCCTCCACAAGCGCCGGCAGGGCGGTGGTCTGCATTTCGCGCAGCATATCGATGATGGGCGAGACGTCGAGCACCTCGTCCTGAATGCATTTCAGACACTCGTCGATTGATTTGTCGGGATGCATCTGACGGTACAGCAGTATGTGGCATTCCAGGTCGCGGATGTCGCCGGGACCCTTGTGTTCCGCTTCCTTGCCGTCATTGCGTCTGGGCATCGTGCTGCGGTTGATGGCTTCGAGTATGGTCACCACGTCGCGGACGGCCACGGAACTGGCCACCAACAGCGACTGCTCGCTGATGAACTCCAGTTCCGGCTGGTCGGGATCCTCCGGGTCGCGTTCCCTGTTGTATCGCTGCAGCCGTTCCACCATGGCCGTGCCGTCGGTGTTGGTGCGTGTCAATATGCAGATGTCCTTCTGACTGTAGCCGCGTTTCAGCGTGTCGAGAATCTTGGTCAATGCCTCGTCCTCGGGATTTTCGCCACGGCCCATGACGCGGACTTCGACATATCCCTGGCCTTTGCGCTGCGGTGTCTGGCAGACATTGCTGTACAGGTCGCCGAACTTACGGGCCACAGCCGCGCGACGTTCCGGATCATCGGGCGAGACAATCTCGCCGAGATGGCGTATGATGAAACTGAACAGCGAATTGTTCCATTCCACAATCCGCGGGTCGGAGCGCCAGTTGGCGTTTTCCGACGGTCTGTGGCCGGCTATCTCCACGGCCCCGTCGCCGAACTCGCCGTTCAGCTCCCGCTCCACGCGGGTGTTGATCAGTTCCGGCTCGGCGTTGCGGAACCGGTATATGCTCTGCTTCGCGTCGCCGATTATCAGGTTGTCGTTGCCGCGCGACAGGCTCTCCCTGACCAAAGGGCTGAGATTGACCCACTGCATTTCGGATGTGTCCTGGAACTCGTCTATCAGCAGATGGTTCAGCATGGTGCCGAGACGTTCGTACACAAAGGGAGTGTCGGTGTCCTTGATGAACTTGTGCAGGATCATGGAAGTCTCGCCGAGTTCCATGGCCCCGTTCTCGCGCAGGTAGTCCAGGCGACGCTTCGACACGGCCTTGAGCAGCCCCAGGAAGGGGAAGCTGACACGCAGGGACTCCCACAATGTCTCGAACGAAGCCTGCCACAGTCCGTATGCTTCCTGCATCTTCAGGTAATGTTCCTTGCGCGCGGCCCAACGGCTGTCCTTGGCCACATTGGCCTCTATCGACTTCTTGCCCCAGAATTTGTCGGGGTCGAGGAATGTCACGCTTTTGAACCTGAGTGGCTTGAGCTGCAGTATCTTCCGGGCCGCGCCGAAGGGCTTGCCGGCATCCGTGCGCGTGGCCGTCAGCTGGTCCGGGTCGGTGGCCGTGTCTATGACAGCCTGCGCCTCGGCGGTCATGGCGCGGTAATGCAGTCTTTTCTCCTTATTATGTTTGTCCTCCAGCTCATTGTAGAGGTTCAGGATGTCGGTGTTGTCGTTCAGGTATTCCTCAAGTGTGCCGCGTATCTTGCGGAACTCCTCGTTGTCGATGCGCTGGAAGTCGGCGAGCAGGGACTGATAGGGCGTCGAGCTGTTGGGATGGCCGGACTCCCGTTTCTGGAATATGTTCCATGCCGTGCCCTCCTCGTTGTCCATGATTCGTTGCAGCCATATCCTGATTTCGCGGGAATCCGGGTCACGGGGATTGTCTACGGCATCCAGCGCGCCGTTAAGGCCCATGCGCGACACGTAGTTGCTTTCAAGTTCCACCTGATAGGCGTCCATCACGCCGCACTCGTAAGCCAGCGTGCGGAGCACCAGCTGGAAGAACGAGTCGATGGTGGAGACGTTGAAGTCGGAATAATTGTTGAGCAGCATCTTCAGGGCGTTGCCTGCAATCTCGCTTATCTTCCCGGCCGGCACCTTGAATTCCTTCATGAAGTCGTCGAGATAATCCGGGCGGTCCGGGCCTCCGTTATAGTTGGCCAGGTCGTCCAGCTTGTCGATGATGCGCATCTGCATCTCGTTGGTGGCCTTGTTGGTGAAGGTGATGGCCAGTATGCGGCGAATGCCGTCCAGTATCTCGTCGTCGGTGCGCAGACGGTATGCGGACGCCCCTTCCGGCTTGACAGCGATCAGGAAGTGAATGAAATGCCGGGTCAAGGCGTACGTCTTGCCCGACCCGGCCGATGCTTTCTGTAGAGTCAACATATTCCGCTCCTTAATTATAAGATTTTAGAAGCTATTAACCGACTGATATGTAGTATCTAATATCTACCCTTTGACTTTATATCCCATGTCCGTGAGGGCCTCCTTGACCTTGGCAAGCAGATTGCCCTGAATCAGAATCTCGCCGCCACGGGCGGAGCCGCCCACGCCGAGCCGGCGTTTCAGTTGACGCGCCACTTCCTGCAGCGTCTCGTCCGGGCAGTCGAATCCCTCCACGATGGTGGCGGTCTTTCCGGCACGTCCCTTTTTTTCTATCAGGACATGCACGGGAGATTTCTGCACCGTCTTTGAGTCGGCAGGCGCAGCTTCGGTTTCGGGAGCGTCCGGTTCTCCTTCGGGCAGGTTGCCCTCCTGAAGCAGTGACCCCAAGGCGTCTTTCCAGTCCATGATCAATAGGATGCTAATTTCTTGTTCAGCTCGTCGAGGGTCTGGGCGCGGTCGCGCAGGTCGCCTCCGGCGTCATAGATGAAGAATGCCGGGAGCTGGCCCACGTTGTAGTCGCGCAGGGCGTTGGAGTGGGCGCCGGTGGGATCCACCACAGTGATCCATGGCAGGTTGCGCGCGGCCTCGCGCCAGGCGTATTGGTCGGCGTCGAAGCTGATGTGATAGAACTGCACCGCGCCCCCCTTGCGCTGATATATCTGCGCCAGCTCGCGGTTGAACGCCGGCGATTCCTCCATGTTCATCATGGCGAATACCACCACCACGGGCTTCCCTTTGCCCACCAGGTCCGACAGCTTCACGTTCTGCTCCTTCTCGTTGGGCAGCTCGATGTCAAGCACCTTGAGTTCCGGCGCGCTTATCACCTTGCGCTTGCCCTGGGCGGTGTTGCGCTGCTTCAGGGCGTTCAGTGCGGCGTCGCGCACCATCTTGCCGTGGGGGTCGTTCGGGCGGTACTGCTCGAACTGTGTGGCCACGGCGGCATAATACTTGGCATCGTCATGGTCGGTGGCATCGAACAGCGGTTTGTCGCCCACTGTCTTGGTCAGCACGTAATAGCTCAGGATGGAACCCTGGCTGTCCATGATGTATTTGGAATATACCTGGCGCTTGAAGCCCTCGGCGTCCTTTTGGGAGGAAGCCGCATACTTCATCACCTCCTTCTCGAAGGCGTCCAGGCGTTCGGCCTGCGGAGTGCCCGACAGCTTGAAGTCGCTACCGTATTTGTCGGCGCTGGTCTCGATGCGCACGGTCTCCACCGAGTCGACGGGGAAGTAGATGGAGTTTTCGCCCAGGGTCAGACGGTAGATTTCAGGGCTGGCCGGGGCCTCGTACTTCAGCGAGAAGTCGCCGTTCTTGCCGACCTTGACCGAATCGAGCACGGTCCAGCGCCCCGCGAAGTCCGGCTTGGCCAGAATCAGGGTCTTGCCCTCGCCGCCATATACTTCACCTTCTACCTTGAATTTCGGATTGTTGTCGCACGCCGTCATCAGCAACGCTATGCCGGCGGCCGCCATGATGTATCTTGTTTTCATTGGATTTTCCGGAATAATATCAGTGTTAGTTAGTCACCACAAAGTTAGCATAAATCCGATAAAAAACCAAAGTTTGCGAAAATAAGGAATTTTTGTTAACTTTGCGGAGTTTTGCACAAAATGTAGCAGGTTGGCACGAAATGTGTAAGATTCAACGAACTAACGCGGACTCGCCGCGTGGTGTTACGACGAGATTAACGAATAGCGAAACAATAAAGATTTATGAATCCAATCAAGAAGAGCATCAAGCTGCCCGACGGGCGTGAGATCACGCTGGAGACCGGGAAGCTGGCCAAGCAGGCCGACGGTGCTGTAGAGTTGCGCATGGGCAACACGATGTTGCTTGCAACCGTATGTTCGGCCCGCGAGGCCGGCGAGGGCGTGGACTTCATGCCCCTGACTGTAGAGTACAAAGAAAAATACGCATCCATCGGACGTTATCCCGGTGGATTCCTTAAGAGGGAAGGCCGTAGCAACGACTACGAGATTCTGACTTCCCGTCTTGTAGACCGCGTGCTGCGTCCTCTTTTCCCCGACAACTATCATGCAGAGACGTTTGTGAACGTGACGCTGTTCTCGGCCGACGAGAACGACGCTCCCGACGCGCTGGCAGGTCTGGCCGCATCGGCCGCCCTGGCTGTGAGCGACATCCCCTTCAACGGCCCTATCTCCGAGGTGCGTGTGGCCCGCGTCGACGGCGAATGGGTCATAAACCCCACTTTCGACCAGATAGCCAAGTCCGATATCGAACTGATGGTAGGCGCCACCTACGACAACATCATGATGGTGGAGGGAGAGCTTGACGAGGCCAGCGAGGCCGAGCTGCTCGAAGCCCTGAAGGTGGCTCACGAGGAGATCAAGAAGCAGTGCAAGGTGGTGATGGAGCTGGAGAAAGAAGCCGGCAAGGAGACCAAGCGCGAATACAACCACGAAATAAACGACGAGGCACTGCGCGCCGACGTTCGCGAGAAGTGCTACGACAAGGCATACGCCATAGCCAAGACCGGCAGCGCCGACAAGCACTGGCGCATGGACTCGTTCGACGCCATCCGCGACGAGTACATCGCCAACCTCCCCGAGATGACCGAGGAGCAGCTGGCCCTCTACACCGAGGATCAGCGCATCGCCATGGTGAAGCGTTACTACCACGACGTGGAGAAAGAGGCAATGCGCCGCTGCGTTCTGGACGAGGGCATCCGTCTCGACGGCCGCAAGACCGACGAGATCCGTCCCATCTGGTGCGAGGTGGACTATCTGCCCGGCCCTCACGGAGCCGCTATCTTCACCCGTGGCGAGACCCAGGCCCTGGTGACAACCACCCTCGGCACCACGCTCGACGAGAAGATTGTGGACAATGTGCTGGACCAGAGCAAGGAGCGTTTCCTGCTGCACTATAACTTCCCTCCCTTCTCCACAGGCGAGGCCAAGGCACAGCGTGGCGTGGGACGTCGTGAGATCGGTCACGGCAACCTGGCACACCGCGCCCTGAAGCGCATGTTCCCCGACAACTTCCCCTACACCTGCCGCATCGTCAGCGATATCCTGGAGTCGAACGGCAGCTCGTCCATGGCCACCGTATGCGGCGGCACGCTGTCGCTGCTCGACGCCGGCGTCAAGATGAAGCGTCCCGTAGCCGGCGTGGCGATGGGTCTGATTTCCGATCCCGGCAACGTGAAGTATGCCATCCTGAGCGACATCCTCGGTGACGAGGACCACCTCGGCGACATGGACTTCAAGGTGACCGGCACCGAGAAGGGTATCACAGCCACCCAGATGGATATCAAGTGCGACGGACTGAGCTACGAGGTGCTGGAGAAGGCACTGAACCAGGCCCGCGACGGCCGTATGCACATCCTCAACATAATCCACGACACCATCCCCGAGGCCCGCGAGGACTACAAGCCCCACGTACCGCGTCTGGTCACTCTGGATATACCGAAGGAGATGATCGGTGCCGTTATCGGCCCGCAGGGTAAGGTGATACAGGGCATTCAGGAGGAGACCGGCACCACCATCAGCATCGACGAGGACGAGAATACCGGCCTGGGCCATGTGGAGATCGCCTCCAAGGACAAGGCCAGCATCGACGCCGCCCTTGCCAAGATCAAGGCTATCGTGGCACAGCCCGAAGAGGGCGAGGTTTACGACGGAACCGTACGTTCCATCCTCGACTTCGGAGCGTTCGTCGAGTTCATGCCCGGCCGCGACGGACTGCTGCATATCTCCGAGATTTCGTGGGATCGCCTCGACTCGATGGAGAACAGCGGCCTGAAGGAAGGCGACAAGATCCAGGTGAAGCTGATAGAGATCGACAAGAAGACCGGCAAATACCGTCTGTCGACCCGCGTACTGACTCCGAAGCCCGAAGGTTATGTTGAGCGCGAGGCACGTCCCCGACGCGAAGGCGGCGACCGCGGACCGCGCCCGCAGCGCAACGGCGACCGCGCACCCCGCGGCGACCGAGGTGACCGTGGCGACCGTGGACCCCGCAACGACCGCGGACCCCGTCCCCAGCGCACCTTCACACCCCGCGACAAGAACAACAACGAGGATTAACCCCCTCCCCGCAACCCCATAAAACCGGGCCGACATCATCCGATGCCGGCCCGGTTCGCTTTTTAGATAAGTAGGCTTTTATATAAGTCCGCATTTAATATAATAACCCGAACTCGCGTTAGTAATCTTTCTTTCATTAAAGGACCTCTTGTAGTTAACAAATCCAGACTCCACTTTGCAAGCACTTCTCTTGGACGATTGACGCAAAGGTACTTCAAACCATGAAAACAGGTAGCACGAAACCACCACACTGCCATATTATCCACCCAACAGGTATCAAGACACGATGAAGGGTCTATACGCCCACCTATCATCGTGGCATATAGACCCTTGTCGTTTCCCGTGAAGTGCGGGTGAATATATGTTGCTGAGCACCTTATACTCCTGCCCAGCTTAGGAGTAAAACTTCGGTTTATGTTCGTTGCGGGCGGAACTTTTCCGCCCGCAACGGCTTACTGCTTCCTCAAGGTAGGCAATGCTCCTTTAAGTTCGTAACGCCACTCTGAGCCTGCGTTCTGCAAGGCGGTGTTCATGGCATCAACGGCGTTCTTCCAGGTAACGCCAGTGCCGTCCACCTTCGTGGCTTCGGTGCTTTTCTTATTGTAGCCGATACCTTGTTCATGATTGTTCTTCCAATAGCAGGCGGTCA